>DASQPM010000056.1:0-4696 GCA_035643935.1 Pyrinomonadaceae bacterium
TTCGTTCGCGCAAACATTCACCTTTTCGCGTAACACGGTAATCATGCTGATGGCCGCTTATGGCTTCATCGCTTCGGTCCTGCCCGTCTGGATGCTGCTCTGCCCGCGTGATTATCTGTCGTCGTACTTGAAAATCGGCACGATTGCTTTCTTGATTATTGGTGTGATTCTGGTCCATCCCAATCTGAACATGCCGGCGCTTACGCCGTTCACCCATGGCGGTGGGCCAGTGATTCCGGGAAAACTTTATCCCTTTGTTTTTATTACGATCGCGTGCGGCGCGATTAGTGGTTTTCATGCGCTGATATCTTCCGGCACCACGCCGAAGATGATTGCCAAAGAATCTGATGCGCGCATGATTGGCTATGGCTCGATGTTGATGGAAGGCGTGGTCGGCGTGGTGGCGTTGATTGCCGCCACGTCGCTTTTCCCTGGCGATTATTTCGCCATCAATACTGCGCAGAAAACGGACGCGCAAAAGGCGGCGTACGTGCGCATGGTCGATGAACACAGCGCGCAGGGCTTTAATTTGCAGCCGACCGAAATCGATAAATTAGAACAGGAATCAGGTGAAAAGGTACGCGGACGCACTGGTGGCGCGGTGACACTGGCTCTGGGCATCGCAAAAATCTTCGACGGCATACCAGGCCTGCGCGGCTTGATGAAGTATTGGTATCACTTTGCGATCATGTTTGAAGCGTTGTTTATTCTTACAACGATCGACACGGGCACACGCGTCGCTCGATTCCTGGTGGGAGAATTTGGCGGGCGATTTTATAAGAAACTCGAGCAGCCGAATTGGCTGCCGGGTTCCATTGTTACCTCGGCGCTGGTGGTCGCCGCCTGGGGCGCATTCATCTGGTCTGGATCAATCTCGACCATCTGGCCCATGTTTGGAATTGCGAATCAGCTTCTGGCGTCAGTGGCGCTTTGCGTTGCCACTACGATCATCATCAATATGGGCAAGGCAAAATACAGTTGGGTGACAATCCTGCCGTTGAGCTTCGTTGCGACAACAACTCTCGTTGCCGGTTGGGAGTCAATCACCGATATCTTTTGGCCGCTGGCACAAAAACCGGAGACGTCGGTGCAGGGCTACATCAACACCGGACTCACTGCGATCATAATGGTGGCGGCCGTGATTATTTTGATTGATTCGATTCGTCGCTGGTTCGGGTTTGGCAAACGTCCGGAATTGATTCCCACCTTAACCGAAGCTGAGTCGCTAGTTTGATTTTCGCTGTGGATTTGCCCCCCTCATTGGACAGTTCCCCTTCTAATCGGCAATAATATCCGCTTTTCAAACGACCGTTTTCCGGCACTGAGGTAACCAGCGGAACCTTCGGATAAGTTCCGCGCCAAAAACGGCGAGCAGTTTGCAGTTCACGCCACTTACTAAACGAGGGGAAAGGATCACAATCGTGGAAATTTTGCTGATCTCATTTATCAGCTTGCTGTCGGTTTGTCTGGTTCTGGCTATGGAAAAGAAAGTCATCTCGGGCGGCATAGTGCTCCGGGCTTTGAACTCAGCGACGGGTTCTTCGCGCGCCATGCGCGCCTGCTTGACGCTCGCTTCAGTGCTGGCGGGCATCGCTTTTTATGCCGCCCCTACTTTTGCGCAACCACGCGAGGGTGGCGAAGCTAACCTGAAATTGCCTGACTTGTCCGATGTGACCTTCTTCGGCGGACTCGATGGTCACCGGCTGCTGCTCGGCGGCATCGTAATTTGTTTGCTGGGCCTCGGGTTTGGCCTGGCGATGTACATGAACTTGAAAAAGTTGCCGGTCCATCGCGCCATGCGCGAGATCTCTGAACTGATTTACGAGACTTGCAAGACCTATCTGATCACGCAGGGCAAGTTCATCCTCATCCTCGAAGCCTTTATCGCGGTCGTTATTATTCTTTACTTCGGCGTGCTCTCGCGCATGGAGCCGCTGCGCGTGGCGATCATTCTTGCCTTCAGTTTGGTAGGAATCGCTGGCAGTTACGGCGTGGCCTGGTTTGGCATTCGCGTTAATACATTCGCGAACTCGCGCACTGCTTATGCCAGTCTCGGGGGCAAGCCGTTCCCGCTTTATGCAATTCCGCTGAAAGCCGGCATGAGCATTGGCATGATGCTTATCAGCGTTGAGCTGCTGATTATGCTGTGCATCCTGCTTTTCATTCCCGGCGATTATGCCGGTCCATGCTTTATCGGCTTCGCGATCGGTGAGTCGCTGGGCGCGGCGGCTTTGCGTATCGCCGGCGGCATTTTCACCAAGATTGCGGACATCGGCGCCGACCTGATGAAGATCGTCTTTAAGATCAAGGAAGACGACGCGCGCAACCCGGGTGTGATTGCTGACTGCACCGGCGACAACGCCGGCGACTCAGTCGGACCGAGCGCGGATGGTTTTGAAACTTACGGTGTGACTGGCGTGGCGCTGATCACCTTCATTCTTTTGGGCGTTCCAAACCCTCGCGTGCAGGTGCAATTGCTGGTTTGGATTTTCGTGATGCGCGTAATGATGATCATTGCCAGCGGCATTTCTTACTTCGCCAACGACCTCATTGCCAAAGCACGCTACAAAACAGCAGACCAGATGCACTTTGAAAGTCCGTTGACATCATTGGTTTGGATCACATCAATTGTTTCAGTGGTGCTGACCTTCGTTGTTTCGCGGCTCACCATTCCCGTTCTGGGCGGCAATGACACACTCTGGTGGAAACTGGGAATCATTATTTCCTGCGGCACACTCGCGGGCGCAATCATTCCGGAACTGGTAAAAGTGTTTACCTCGACCAAGTCGCTGCACGTCAGCGAAGTTGTGACCTCCTCGCGCGAGGGCGGCGCTTCGTTGAATATTCTTTCTGGACTCGTGGCCGGAAATTATTCTGCATATTGGCTCGGTATCAGCATCGTGGCCTTGATGTCGATTGCTTATTACTTCACCACGCTCGGCGCTGACCTGGGTTTGGGACTGGGTGGGCTGATGGTTGATCCAGTGGCTGCTCCCGTATTTGGTTTTGGTCTCGTGGCTTTTGGTTTCCTCGGCATGGGCCCGGTAACTATCGCGGTCGATTCCTATGGACCGGTTACCGACAATGCGCAATCGGTTTACGAGTTATCACTAATCGAGCAAGTGCCTAACCTCGCCGGCGATATGAAGCGCGATCACAACATCGATATCAATTTTGAGCGCGCGAAACATCTGCTGGAAGAAAACGACGGCGCGGGCAACACTTTTAAGGCAACTGCGAAACCCGTTTTAATTGGAACGGCCGTGGTCGGGGCGACCACCATGATCTTTTCGATCATCATGGCACTTACCAACGGGTTGACAACAAACACTACCAGTCTTTCGTTGCTGCACGCTCCGTTTGTGTTGGGACTGATCAGCGGCGGCGCGGTCATCTACTGGTTTACCGGCGCTTCGATCCAGGCAGTAACCACTGGTGCCTATCGCGCGGTGGAATTCATCAAGGCAAATATTCGGCTTGAAGGCGTTGAGAAAGCTTCGGTTGAAGACAGCAAGAAGGTGGTTGAGATCTGCACGCAGTACGCACAGAAAGGCATGTTCAATATTTTCCTGACTGTGTTCTTCTCAACGCTTGCTTTCGCTTTCGTCGAACCATTCTTCTTTATCGGTTACCTGATCTCGATTGCCGTGTTTGGTTTGTATCAGGCAATCTTCATGGCCAACGCCGGCGGCGCCTGGGACAACGCCAAGAAAGTCGTTGAAGTCGATCTGAAAATGAAAGGTACGCCGCTGCATGATGCGACCGTCGTAGGCGACACCGTGGGTGACCCTTTCAAAGACACTTCATCGGTGGCGTTGAATCCGGTAATCAAGTTTACGACGCTGTTTGGTCTGTTGGCGGTAGAACTGGCGGTCAGTTTAACGGCCAGAAATAACGGGGACACAACCTTAACGCACATCTTGGCGCTGGGGTTCTTCCTGGTTTCAGTCTTCTTTGTTTGGCGCTCGTTCCACGGCATGCGCATCGGCACACTCGTCGATGAGTCTGCTGAAGTGCTTGCCGCAAAAAGAGCTGCGGGTGACTGACGCCAATCTCTGTGCGAACTACACAGAGAAACTTGAAACTCTGAACACTAAACCCTAAACTCTAAAAACCATGAGCTCGCACGTTCATTCATACCCGGAAGCTGACACGCTGCTCGGCGCTGCACTGGCGCCGATGGATTGGACGCGGTCGGTGTCGCTTGTTTTCGTGTTTAGTCTGCTGACTGCGCTGGCTGCGCAAATCGTAATTCCCGTCGGCCCGGTTCCCATCACGGCGCAAAGTTTCGCTGTGTTGTTGACTGGGGCGCTGTTGGGATCGCGACTGGGCGCGATGGCAATGATTGTTTATTTGCTCGAAGGAGCAAGCGGCCTGCCTTTCTTTTATGGCGGGCATGGCGGCATCACGCATTTGCTTGGGCCAACGGGCGGCTATCTCGTTGCGTTTCCCGCCGCTGCATTTGTTACCGGCGCGTTTGCGGAAAACGGCTGGGACAAACGCTTCCTGACAGCAGTCGCCGCAATGGCCGCCGGTTCAGTGATCATTATTGTTGCTGGTTGGGCATGGTTTTCATTTGTAACTCACACTGCGCCCGGCACTGCTTTCAAACTCAGCGTCGTTCCCTTTCTGGTTGGTGACGCTATTAAGATCATATTGGCCGCCGCTGTGCTTCCCTCCGGCTGGCATCTGCTTA
>DASQPM010000057.1:0-2823 GCA_035643935.1 Pyrinomonadaceae bacterium
GCGAGTTCGGGTCGAGCGAGCGGCAGGCGCGCAAAGTGTGAGAACTCGTCGACCATGGCTTTTAGGCCGGCAACTTCGCGAGTAATAGTTTCAGTACATTCGTCGATCACCGCGGCCACGTGTTCCTCGGCCACGCGATCTTCGATCTCACCAGATCCATTTTGCGATCCATTTTGTTCGCTGCCTCGACGATAGCTCTTGGCGATGCGTTCGGCGGAAAGCTGGATGGGCGTCAACGGGTTCTTGATTTCGTGGGCCATGCGCCGAGCAACTTCGCTCCACGCTGCGGCCTGTTGTGCGGCAAGCAGTTCCGACAAATCTTCAACTACCAGGACGACGCCCCGCTTTTCTGCGCTGACTGCTCGCAAAGCTGTCGCCGTCAGAGCTACCGGAAGCGTTTGTCCGCTGGTCGCTCCTGCAAGTTGAGCCTGCTCGCTTGCCTGCCCCGTGCGGCGTGCGCGGTGCACCAGGCGATCCATCACGCGCCAGTTTTCGGAAGCAATCAGTTTCTCGAGTCGTTGTTCGCCATTGGCGGGCGTTTCCAGGCTCAACATGCGTTTCGCTGCGGCATTGATAGTTGTGACCCGATCATTCTCGTCAAGCGAAACAACTCCGGTCGAGAGCGATTCGAGCACTGTCTCAATGTAGTTACGGCGTTCTTCGAGTGTTAGATTTTTTTCGCGCAATGCGGCCGAGCCTGCTTCAATCCGGGCGCGATTCTCTTCAAGCTGCGACGTCATTTGATTAAACGAATCCGCCAACAGCGCGAGTTCATCTTCGGCAATCGTGCTCACGCGGTGACTGAGGTTGCCACGGGCAATTTCGTCGGACGCCTCAGCCAGAGCCTTGATCGGCGTGGCGATGCCGCGCGCAAGATAAATGGCCACCCAACTGGAAACAAACAACAACATCAGCGTCATCAATCCCAGGGTGGACAATCCAAGCAGGCGCACGCGGCGCTGCCGATCTACCAATTTGCGATACTCGCCTTGCGAGCCCGTGATGGTCTCGTTCAAATCGTTGGTCGCGCGCCGCCCCGGCACCACAATCAATTGGCGTGTGTCAGCCAGCGGAATAGTCACCGCATCAAAGTCTTTGCCATCAGCAAGACTGTCGTCCTCGCCTTTCAACGAACGGGCCTGGGTTAGAAGTTTGTCGAGCTCGGAATTCTCCGCCACAGTCAGTGGTCCCGTGCTTCGCGCCACCACCTGACCGCCGCCATCGACGATCTCAACCGCCGACAATTGTCCATTCGCCACGACCCGGTCGAGAGTCTGTTGCCTGTCAGAGTCAGATTGCGGATTCAAGACGACTGCCAACAGCGACGCCGTCTCGCGCAGGTTGCGCTTCTGTGCGTCGATGGCTTCGCGTTGCACCTCCTGCGCTTCGTTAACCACGCGCGCCGGTAAACTCCCGAACCACTTCTCCAGAGATCGATTAAGAAAGAGGTACGAGAACGAAGCCATCGCGATGATGGGAAGAAAACTAATCGCGATGAAGTAGACCAACAGACGCGTTTTGATTTTGGAACCAAGCTGGCGTTCGTGCCGCTCGCGCCGCAACTTAAGCAAGTTGCGCACAAAAATGAACGAGAAAACTACGAAGGCGACAAAGTTCAGCGTGGACAACGCATAGAGCAGGACCGTGTCCGCGGCCGTGTCGGGTGGGATAATGGTCCACAGCCACAACTGCTGAGAAATAATAATCGCCAGCAGCACCAGCACCGTTATTCCCAGACCCCACAGCAGAATTCTGCGCCGTCGTTTTAGCCTGGCGGGCTTTAAAGCTTCACTGATTTCGTGGTGATTACTCATGCGGGAAGTGGGCCCAAGTTTAACATAGGGCTGTAGGACAGGCATTCCTGCCTCCCACGGTTGAGTGGAATTGACGGTTCAGGAGACAGAGTCGATTTTCCATTTACCATTTCTCATTTCCCATTTGAGCGGTCGGACACTTCCCTAAGTGAACTTTTGCCGACGTTAGTCTAGAATCTCCGCGCTCTTCAAACCTTTCCGCTCGCCGCAATCTATGGAATTGAGACAAGTCTTCATTAACAATGCCGGCCGCCTGCGCAGCGGTTGGCGAGTGCTGATCTTTATACTTGTCTATATCGCCCTGCTCTTTTTGCTAAGCACAGCGGTGCGGATTGGCTATGCGGTGGGTTTACGAATCGCACCGGGTCGTAGCCTAGGCGCCTTCACCGAAGACTTCATCTTTCGCCTGATACTACTCGCGTCCGCACTGCTGGCGGGTTATTTGTGCAACCGCCGGTTGGAAGGTTTGCCGTGGCGGGCACTCGGCTTGACGTTGCACGCGCGCTGGTGGCGCGACTTCATTGTCGGATCGTTGATTGGCGTTGCATCGCTCGCGCTTGCTGCAGCGATCGCGGCGGCGGCAGGCGGACTTCGCTTCAGTGCCTCGCAGCGAACGATGCTGTTGCCAGTGGGCCAGACTCTGGTGCTGTCCGCGTTGCTTTTTATTTTTGCGGCACTCGCGGAAGAGGCTTTGTTTCGCGGCTATCCATTGCAAACGCTAACGCGCGCGCGCCTGGCGTGGTTAGCAATTCTGCTAACTTCAGTTCCCTTCGCGGCAGTCCATTTGCGAAACCCCAATGTGGTAAAAGGATTTACTTTTATCAACACGGCGTTGGCGGGAGTGTGGCTGGCGGTTGCCTATTTGCGCACGCGAAGTTTATGGCTTCCGCTGGGAGTCCACTGGGCCTGGAACTGGGCGTTGGGATCTCTTTTCGGTTTGCCGGTCAGCGGCATTACCACGATCGCTCCGAATCCGCTCCTGCATGGAACTGATCTTGGCCCAGCGTGG
>DASQPM010000058.1:0-11650 GCA_035643935.1 Pyrinomonadaceae bacterium
CTACCCAGGAATGGCGCAGCCCAGTTTCAGCAGCACCAGTATGGCGGGATGACAGCTGCGCCCGGCTGCCAGATGCGCAAGCGGCAAAGGCGGATGAGCGGAATGAGCTGGATGTTTATTTGCCTGTTGATATTTTTTGTCGCCGCGGCGGGCTTCACTGCCATCATCAGACCCATAAGAAAAAATGTTCGCGTTCAGTTCGCTCCAAGCTCACCACGAGCTTATGCAGGGGTAAATTCCTTCGACACTACGGACGGCGGCGTTACGTTCGATAATGTGGAACCACCTGGCTCACCAGCGGACAAAGCCGGACTGGTTGGCGGTGACGTGATTACAACAGTTGATGGACAGGCGATTCATTCCGACGACGAGATGACCGAGTTATTGGCTCGTACCCCGATCGGAAAAACTTTGGACGTTATTTACCTGCGCGACGGCGAGACAAAGAACGCCAAACTGACGACGATCTCCAGAGAAGAACTGGACCGGCTAAACAGCGCTTATCGTAGCCGGCCCGAGGGTCGCGGGCAATTTGGATACGAAGATGGCGAAGCTGAACGAGTGCCGATTCCGGGAACGAAGATGTTTGGAGTTCGTCTCGGCGAGATATTGTCAAACCGTCCGGCGGATATCGCGGGCGTCAAAGCTGGCGACATTGTTATTGAATTCGATGGCGTCCCGATTCGCACCTCGGACGAATTTCTTTCGCGTGTCCGGCGCGCGCTTCCTTACAGCACCGTCAAACTAGTCGTCATGCGTGGCGAGGAGCGTATTGAGATTCCGGTCAAGATGGGGAAACAGTGAAAAGCGAAGAGTGAAGGGTGAAGAGTGAAGAGTGAAGAGTCAGACGTTCAGAGTGAAGAGTCAGACGTTCAGAACTTTTCACTTTTGACTTTTCACTCTTCACTTAAGTACTCCCGCATCCGGGCTTCCATTTCACGCCGCACGTCTTCACGTTCTTCTTCCGCCTCATCGGCTTCAAAAGTTTCAAATAGCGCGTAGGGATTTTCCGCCACCAGTCTGAGTTCCCAGGCTTCACGTTGTTGCTGCGAAGGCCGCGAGAACCAGAGTGCATCGATTGCGGCTACTTCGATCTTAATTCCGCTGGGTAGCGACAGATCATTTTCGAGTTGCGACTCAGCGCGCAACAGCACGCGGCGCAATTGCCAACCGTGCTTCTGGTAAAGGCCGAGAATCTCTTCTATCAGTTCGCTTGTCCTCATTCGTCGAGGAAAAGTATACCGGATGAAATAACCAAGACTAGCCTTGTTTGACCAGCGCGCCGCCGCGCCACTATCATCGCTGCCACGACCGCGGGTCGAATTCATCGAGTTTGTGGAAAGTGCTGTTGTACCAGAACTCCTCGCGATTGCCCGGCGAATGCAAGATCAGAAGGCGGCACTTGCCTGGTGGTTCGCGTAATGGAAGGTTTTTGACCCTGGTTCTATGTGTTCTGCTTGACACTCCGCTGGTCCTATCGCAAAACAATCAATATCGAATGCCGTCAAACAGCTCTCCAGCAATATCAGGAATGTCCGAACAGTCACACGACGCAGCGCCTGCCTCGTTTTACGAAGTGCTGCGCAAGGCGCTCAAGAAGAGAAAGACAAACGTGGAGCGCATTTGCCCGCTGTCCGATTCCGTCGCGCGCCGCATACTCGAGGATTATGGCGCGATGTTTCTAGCGACAAAAAAAGTGACGCCGCCGCCGGTTTGCATCTTTACCAGCGAGGCTGAGGTGACGAAGTTTCAGGAAGAGGCGAACTACGTTACTGAAAACATCGAGGGCGCGGATGTCGAGCTACAGCCGGAAGCGATGAAGCACTTGTTAAAGGCGCGCGAGCAGGCATTGAAGGAAGGCTTGAATATCACGCCGCGCGACGGCGCCGAAGCGGCGCGGCGCAGTTACGAAGACAGCTATCAATTGTGGAACACGCGCTTCATGCCGGCGCTCGATTACTGGTTGCAGCAGGGTCGCCTGACCGAAGAACAAGTCGCGCGCTTAAAAACTTTGCCGCTGCATCAACAGGTCGCAGAAGTGTTGGAGCTCGAGCGCAGCGGTATCTATTTCAGCAAGGACCTTTCCAAGTCGATCCTATATTCGATAGCAGCGCCGGGAACCTCGCAACACATCGCGATGCTCGCGTTCGACGTTAACGAGTTTGATAATGCACGCGTGCGCGAGCTTCTGGCGGAACACGGATGGTTTCAAACAGTATTGAGCGATTTGCCACATTTCACTTTTCTTGGCCTGAAAGAGAAAGACTTGCCAAAAAATGGACTGAAAAGCGTCGAGGTTGACGGGCAAACTTTCTGGATTCCCAACGTCACGCAATAACATGAGCAGCGTCTTCGATAGCGCAGCGCGCACCGTTCTCACCAAATGCATCCGAGAAATCGAGAAACGTACTGATGCTGAGCTGGTGCTGGTGGTTCGCGCCCGTTCCGGTTCTTACGTAGCGGCGGATTATTTATTTGGCGCGCTGGTCGCATTTGCCGGACTCAACTTTCTGCTCTTCTCGCCTTTCAATTTCCATCAGTACTGGGTGCCAATCGACATTGGCTTGCTCTTCGTTTTGGGAGCGTATGTTTCGTCTCGCAGCATTGCGATTCGTCGCCGGTTGACGCGAAAGAATGCGCGCAACAAATCAGTGCGCGAAAGTGCGGCCGCAATGTTTTATGAGGCCGGTATCGCGAACACCAAAGCTGAGATGGGCGTGCTCGTATACCTTTCCTTGCTCGAGCGACGGCTCGAATTGATCGCGGATCGGGGAATCTTAAAAGGCGTGCCTGCGCTCGAATGGAACCAGGTAGTTTTTGAATTACATCAGGCGGGAAAGCAACCGCACCCTGAAACTCTAACAGCCTGCCTGGAGAAGATGGGCGTTTTGTTAGCACAACATCTTCCAGCCAGCGCTGAAAACCCAAACGAACTTCCCGACGCGCCTCGTTTCGAATTGTGATGCGACTTAACGGCAGAACCAATCCAGTGACGCGGCTGCTGAGTCGCGCCTCGATGATCGGCGGGGCATTGATTTTTTGCGTCGCAGTTGCCGGCGAAGTATTGGCGCGAGTTGGTGGCGGCGGTTCTTACGGTGGCGGCGGGCACGGAGGCAGCGGCGGCGACGGTGGCGGCGCGGGAGCGATCATCTGGCTCATCATCCAGCTATTTCGTGTGCTCATCTATCTCACGATTGAGTATCCGGTGATTGGTATTCCGCTCGACATCCTCGTCGCCTGTGCCATCGCGGCGTATTTTGTAAAGCGTGCCAGGCGGGTGGAGTCAGCAACGCCCCTGGCGCTGAACACGCAGCAGGCTGCTTCTGAAAATGTGCCTCGTCAGTTCGAGCAATTAAGGAAATTCGATCCCAACTTTTCTGAGATAGTTTTTACTGACTTTGCGTATGCACTTTACGCCAAGGCGCAGGATGCTCGCGGGCACGGAGCCGCAGCGCTGGATCAGTTTTCGCCTTATCTCAGTGACATCGCGCGGGCGAACCTGTTGCAGCGAAACCCACCCGGACTTCGAGAAGTTAAAGGGATAATCGTAGGCGCGCTGAACGTAGCAAACGTAAGCGGTCTGGAAACACCATTGGTCAGGATCAATCTATTGTTCGAAGCGAACTACACCGAAGTGGTTACCGTCAATCAAAAGCAAACGGAGATGAGCTATTACGTTCGCGAGCGTTGGGAGCTCGAGCGCAAGCGCGACGTGTTGTCGCCGCCGCCGGCGCAGGCTACGGCGCTGCATTGTCCGCGCTGCGGCGGCGCGCTTCAGAAGAACAGTGCGGGCGCTTGCGCGTTCTGTGGCACGAAGATCGAAAGCGGGGAATTCCAGTGGTACGTGCGCGATGTTGCGCTGCTCGCCCGTGAAGCCAAAGGGCCGTTGCTAACCTCCAATGTTCCCGAGGTCGGTACTGACTTTCGCAGCATCGTTCAGCCCGGCTTTGAAAACATTCGCGTTGCATTTGAGAAAAACAATCCGGATTTTTCCTGGGGCGCTTTTCAGGCCCGTGCCCGGCTGATCTTCGATGAGCTGCAAGCTGCCTGGTCCACGCTTGATTGGGACCGCGCGCGTCCCCACGAAACCGACAACCTTTTCCAGATGCATCAATACTGGATTGATGCTTACCGGCGACAACACCTGCGTAACATGCTTGACCAGTGCGCTATCACGGCGATGCAGCCTGTGAAGATCAAGGAAGATAAATTCTACAATTCCATTACCCTGCGTATCGGAGCGCAAGGTTACGACTACACGGTCGATTCGAACGGTCGAGTTGTCAGCGGCTCGAAAACTCAGCTGCGGCGTTGGAGCGAATATTGGACTTTTATCCGAAATCGCGGCGCCAAGCCGGCAGCGGCGCGCGCGGATTTGAATTGTCCGAACTGTGGGGCGCCATTGAAAGTCAACGCCGCCGGCATTTGTGAATTCTGCGGCGGAAAGATAACCTCGGGAGAGTTTGATTGGGTGCTTTCCAGGATCGAGCAGGATGAATCTTATCAAGGTTGATAAGGTTGACCAGATTGACAAGGTCGGCCCGGGGCTGACATCTATTTCGCGACAGCAGACATCGAACAGCCTCGGCAAGTTTGGCAAGACTTTTGAAGAAAACGCGACAAAACCTTTTCGTGGGAGATTTCTGTGAAACGTAGTCTACTGCTCTTCCTTCTGCTTTCATCATTTCTTTTGAATTCGGCGGCGTTCGCAGCGCCACAAACTGGTCGACCTTCGGCAACTGCGCCGGCGCAGCAAACAGCAGCCGCGCCCGCGCGGCCGCAGCAGGCACAGCTTCAAAATCACATACTCGCAAACGGCCTGGAGATCGTCGTGCTGGAAGATCATTCGGTACCACTGGTCACAATGGAGTTGGCAGTGAAGAACGGTTCCTATACCGAGCCACCTGAACTTAATGGGCTGTCGCATCTTTACGAACACATGTTTTTCAAGGCGAACCGGGCCGTGGCTAACGCTGAGGAATACCTGCGCACGATCGGCCAACTGGGAATTGCCTACAACGGCACCACGCGCGAAGAAGTGGTTGACTATTTCTTCACCACGACCACTCCGAATCTTCATACGGCCATGCAGTTCATGCGGGACTCAGTACGCTATCCGCTGTTCGAACAAGGTGAGTTTGAACGCGAGCGCCAAGTGGTCATCGGCGAGATTGACCGGAACGAGTCGAATCCTTTCTTCTTCCTCAACCAGGAGATGACGAATCGGATGTTTTCGAAATACACCAGCCGTAAGAATCCGCTCGGCAACCGGCAAACGGTTTCTACTGCAACCACTGCCATGATGCGCCTGATACAGTCGCGTTACTACGTACCGAACAATTCGGCGCTGGTGGTTACAGGCGACGTGAATCCGGACGAGATTTTCAAGATGGCGCAGGATCTTTACGGCGACTGGCCGCGGCGCGAAAAGGATCCGTTCGTAGAGTTCCCTTTGGTCGAACATCCGCCGCTGACAAAAAGTGAGGGCGCGGTTATCACGCAACCGGTCCAGAACGTAATCATAAACATCGGCTGGCATGGGCCATCAATTGGTAAAGACAATCCCTCAACTTATGCCGCGGATGTTTTTTCGTTCATCCTGACGCAGCCCAACTCGCGCTTTCAGCGCGCGCTGGTTGATACCGGTTTGGTCAATGGCGTCAGCATCGGTTACTACACCCAACGCAACGTGGGCCCTATTCAAATCTTTGCGCAGACGTCGCCGGAAAAAGCCCACGCGGCACTCAAGGCGATTTACAACGAAGTGTCCCACTTCAACGAGAAGGACTACTTTACTGACGATCAACTGGAAAGCGCGAAAGCTCTCCTGGAAGCCGATGACCTTTATTCGCGTGAAAAGCTAAGCGACTATTCACACACCTTAAGCTTTTGGTGGGCATCGACAGGGCTGGAATATTTCCGCGGTTATTTGGGCCGCTTGCGAGCTACCTCGCGCGCTGACATCAGCCGTTACGTGACCACTTACATTCAGGGCAAGCCGCACATCGGACTAGCGCTACTGTCACCAGAGGCCCAGCAAAAAACAAAAATTGAACCGGCAGAACTAATAGGTCAATGAACAAAAACACTATTCGCAACAAGCAATCCCGTCCTGGTTCCGAGGCCCGAGTTGTGCGCGGGGCAGTTACAAAACCGTTCAGCGATCTGCTGCGGAGTTTTGTAATTCTAGTTTCTCTGTTTCTGTTGCCGCTTCCCGCGCTGATGCTTTCAGCCGCAGCGCAGAAACCAACCGAACCGGCGAATGCGGCTGCCCTTCAGGCGGCACAAAGCGTTGTCGCCAAGCAGGCCTCTCTGGTTACAGAGTTTGAGGTTAATGGGCTGAAGGTTTTGGTCAAACGGCGTGAGGGCAGTTTGACGGTTGCCGCTGGACTGTTCGTCCGGGGCGGCTCGAGAAATATCACAGGCAAGGACGCAGGCGTAGAGGCATTGATGCTCGAGGTAGCCACCGACGCCAGCGCTTCTTATCCGCGCGAGCGCATGCGCAACGAGTTGGCGCGCATGGGGACGGTCCTGGGATCGAGCGAGAATTACGATTACTCGGCGCTGTCGTTGACTTCGACACGCGTAAACTTCGATCGCTCGTGGGATATTTTTGCCGACGTTGTGCTTCACCCGGCGTTTACGAAAGATGATTTTGACCTGGAGAAGGAACGCGCGCTTTCGTCATTGCGTGACGATTCCGACGATCCCGACACGTACCTACAGAGGTTGCAGGAACGCGTCGCCTACGCCGGCCATCCTTATTTGAACCGCCCACAAGGAACAGTTGAATCGGTCTCCAGTTTGACGCTTGATGATTTGCGTAGTTACCACCGCCAGACAATGGAAACGTCGCGTCTGCTGTTGGTAATCGTGGGTGATCTGGATCCAGCCCAGCTCAAGCAACGGATCGCCGCGACGCTGGGCAAACTCCCCCGCGGTAACTATCGCGATCAGGCCCCACCACTACTTTCTTTTCCTGCTTCAACAGTGGAGATAACTGATCGAACTCTGCCGACCAATTATGTGCAGGGAATTTTCAGCGCACCGCCGCTGACGTCTGCTGACATTTATCCAATGATGGTGGGTTCTTCAATTCTGCGGGATCGAGTATTCCAGGAAGTGCGGGTCAAACGAAATCTTTCATATGCACCAAACGCATTTCTGGGAAGTCAGGCCGCAAATGTCGGGGGTATTTATGTAACCGCCGTGGATGCGAACCAGGCGGTCGGCCTGATGCTCGACGAAATCCGCCGCTTGCAATCGCAGCCAATCGATGACGACGACATCAACGGCGTCATCTCGCAATACCTGACCACGTATTACATAGAACAGGAAACAAATGCTGCGCAGGCTGCCAACCTGGCGGAGTATGAATTAATTGGCGGCGGCTGGCGCAACTCGTTTGAATTGATCGCCCGGCTGCATGCGGTAACGCCCGCCGACGTGCAGCGCGTAGCGCAAAAATACATGCACAACCTGCGTTTTGTAGTTCTCGGAAATCCCAAGAGCGTGGACACGAAGATCTTTATGGGACAAGCGGAAAAGGGCGACTGAAAGCAGAATTCAGAAAACAGAATACAGGAGACAGAAGTAAGTAAGGCGAAAAGGGAATGGCGCTGCGCATCCATGAGATTGCGCAGCGCCTTTTTCTTTACTGACTTCTGTCTCCTGTATTCTGTTTTCTCGTTCTCACTGCTCCAGCCGCGTCTCGCTCACGAGCTTCTGGTAAAGTTTTCGGTCAAGCTGGCGCAGTATCGTTGCTTCATTAAGTGCCAGCCGCTCGTTACCACTTTCAAAGTAGGCGACCGCCAGATTGTAGTGGGCGTCAGCAAAAGCAGGACGGATACTTGCCGCGCGCGCGTAAGAGGCAATCGCTTCAGACAGGCGCCCGGCATAATAATAGGCGTCGCCAAGCTTGTTATGTATTTCCTCTGACTCAGGCCTCAACTCGAGCGCGTGCTGGTAAGCGCGAATGGCGTCCTCATTTTTCCCCTGTTTGACTTTGCAATAGCCAACCTGCACCCACGCGTCTGCGCGGCGCGGATTGCGGTTTGCCGCTGTCTCGAAATATCCCAGCGCGTTGTCGTAGTTGCCAAGCCACAGCGAATCCAAGCCTGTACGATACGACGACTCGGCCACGTCGCCGTTACGATCGCGAACGAGGGTCGCAGACAGAGAACGCAACTGGCGCGGCTTTAGTTCTGCGAGTCGCGCAACGCCAATGGCGAGGTTGATGTTCTGGCCGTTGGTAACTTTCACCGTTACTACGCCAATCACCTGACCTTTAAGGTTGAATACCGGACTGCCACTATTCCCGTGGGAAATCGGCGCAGTGATTTGAATGATCTTGCCGACGTTGGGAACTTCGCGCACTGCAGAAACGATGCCGTCAGTAACCGAGCCTTCGAGTTTCAGCGGATTGCCAATCACAAAAATCGATTCGCCTTCATCGGGTAAGGCTTCCGCTATTTCACTGGCGCGTGGCCGTTCGCGCGGCATCTCAACGCTGAGCAGCGCCAGGTCGCCTTCTTCATCAATTGCCAACGTGCCTGCGACCGGGAACACTTTGCCTTTGCCGTCAAGCGTCTTCACTTCGCATCGCTTCGCTCCGCGAATGACGTGAAGGTTTGTGACCACCTCGCCGGGGCGTAGGAAGAAACCACTGCCGGTCATCACCGGTTCGCCATCCGCGTCATAGGTTGCAATCGCAACCACTGTGGGCTTAACGCGTTTGACCAGATCGGGAAGGCTTTCCTGCGCGTGTGTTTGCTGGAAGGAGAAAAGACTTACAGCTAGCAGCAGCAACTGGGGGAAGATGCGTTTCATAGCGTTGGGTTGTAACTAACCTAAAACCTGCGGTTGACGGAGTGCTGAAACCAGGTTGGTTCAGCGTTTAACTGCGGACGAGGCCGGGGGGCTCGGCGGGACGGGGTTACGGACACCCGATCCGTAAGATCAATATTAGCCCAAGGGAGGCTCATCGCATAGAAAAATCTCATTTTGGGAGCAGGAATTTCGGGGCTGCCTTCAGCCTGCCGTCCTGCAACCGAGGCTTTGAACCTCTAAAAGTAAACAAATAAGGCCGCCATCGCTGACGGCCTTTGGGTTGACTCCCACTAAGATCATGGACTTGGTTATGGAATTAATTGAATTACGCCAAGTCGCTGGCCTGCCGGTACGACCACGGTCTTTACTGTCGCGAGGTCTTCCATTGTCACGAGCAAACCGAAATCAGCCAACGTTGTGCTGGCTTTAATTTCGGCCTCGTTGCGATCTTTCACATTTACGATCTGTCCCAGCTTGAAAAACTGGTTGTCAGGCGAAACTGCCCAGAGGATGTAAGCCTGTCCCTTAGGAGCCTCCTTCAGGTCGTGGAAGACCATCTTGACTGCCGTCTTTTTACCAGCCTTGTTCGGTTCGATGAAAATATTCGCGCGCGCACCCGACATGGCGCCGGTGAAGTCCACTTTCAGTTTTGTGTCATCTCCCTTTTTATAAGCCGGGATATTCAGCATCGGCACCGTGCTGGTACTCGCCGGCGTAGTTCCAGGCGTCGTCGTAGCGGCTACCGTTTCCCCAACCGGCGACGTGGTGACGTCAGCTTTCTGAACTGTTGTGGTAACTGTTGTTGGGGTAGTAACTGTCGTTGGGGTTGTACCTGTAGCTGGGGCTGTAGTAACTGTAGCTGGGGTTGTAGTAACCGTCGCTGGGGTAGTACCTGTCGCTGGGGTTGTAGTAACTGTCGCTGGCGTAGTAACTGTCGCTGGGGTAGTCACTGTCGTTGGCGTAGTAACTGTCGTCGGCGTTGTAACTGTCGCTGGCGTAGTAACTGTCGTTGGGGTTGTAACTGTTGCCGGGGTGGTCACTGTCGTTGGCGTTGTAACTGTCGTCGGCGTTGTAACGGCAGCCGCGGTAGTCGTGTGCGGAATTACGGCGAAGCCTTCAGGCACCGCGCTGCGGAAATAAATCTTTGCGTTCGGATCGTAGGCCGTCAGGCTTGCTTCCGGCGCTGCGATCAGCATGAACTTACTAAGCGGAGTGGTGGCGGTGAATTTTCCGGCACCATTGGCGAGGACCACTGGCCCCAGCAATGTAACCGCTCCCGCTTCGTCCACTGCATAGACATTGATCGCAGAAACGTCGGCGGGAACATCCGTCACATTCAGGATTACCTTTGTGCCGGTGTCATCGCGCAGGATCGTCCCGACGGCTTTCGACTTGGTTAGAGCGACTGGAGTAAAGGTGAGCTGCACTTCCTTGCCCACCGGATACTCGATTATGGTGTAGCTGCCGTCCGGGTTCTGAACTGTCTTGGTAACTTTGGTTGGAGTTTGTGTGACTGTAGTCGTTGTCGTTTGTGCTGCTACGAGTACGGCTGATGAAATAATCAGCAGCGCGGCCGCCAGCAGAGAAATGCATTTACTCATAACTTAAACTTGCTCCTTCTATTTGTACTTAATCGCGATCAAGTTTGGGGCGGGGGTAGTTTTCAAGCTAATCCGCAAATAAGGGTCGCAAGCGTTGTGCCCAGCGGCCCAGAGCAAAAAAACCCGATTTGTTTGTTTTTTTGGAGGGAATCGGTGCCACCGGCGATGCACATCAATACACTGGTGTATCGCATCTTTTCGGCCTGTCTGCAGTGTCAGGCCGCGAAGTCACCATGAATACGCGACGAAATGTTTTACTTTGGCCGCCGGGTAAACTGAGGAATGATTTGCCTTGCTGCGGAAAGATTGATGAGTTGTTCGAGACGGTTTAGTCGAGTCTCTTCCTTCTTCGCACTCATCACCCACCAGTTGGCGGCCTTGCGGTAAGAAGGTTGCTGCGCTTTGAAGAATTTCAACGCGGCTTTATTTCTGCGAAGTCTGCCGGCATACGGTTCAACCAGCTCGGCACTTCTTTGCTCGTAAGAATAGATCCCGGAGCGATTTTCTTTGCGCGCTGCAAACGCTTTTTTCCCGGCAGCCGTCATGCGTCCATCGCGAAGCAATTCCTGAGCGCGCCTGATGTTAACTGCGCTCCAGGTGCTGGAAGTTTTCCGGGGAGTAAAACGAATAGAGTAACTATCTTCATCTATACGGCGGCGAATGCCGTCGATCCAGCCGAAGCAAAGCGCCTCGTCAACGGACTGAGGCCAGGTGATGCTTGGCTTGCCGGTATTCTTTTTGTAAAAGCCAACGAGTAATTCCTTTTCTTTCGCGTGGTTCGTCGCGAGCCACTTGCGAAAGTCTGAAGGAGATTTGAAGAATTTGGGGCTCACTCGTTAACCAGTCGAGGTTCAATCTCCATCGTGCGCCAAGCGGCATAGACAAGTGCTTCACGCAGGTCTTCTTCTTCGAGATAAGGATAAAGTTCAGAATTTCGGCGCACGCGTTTTCCAGAAAAACGACTTTGCTCCGTTAGGAGCGAAATGTTGCACACCGATTCATAATCCAAGGCTACCGGCACATTGCGCTCCTAAAGGAGCTTTGAGGTTTGGTCAGACGAAAGTTCTATAAACATCTCACCCTATGGGGTGAAGAAGTGCGGCCTCAGTACGCGTGCAATTCAGCAATCGCCTTAGCAACATCCGTCGCTTGCGGCAGGATTACTTCTTCCAATTGCGGCGCATATCCGACGAAGGTATCAAGAGCGGCAACGCGCGCGA
>DASQPM010000059.1:0-4535 GCA_035643935.1 Pyrinomonadaceae bacterium
GTCGCGGGGCAATGCGGGAAGGCGCGGTTAAAGTTTTTGGTTCGACGTGGACTGCATACCCTGCTGAAGGAGAGACAGCGCTCGAAGCCGGCGAGCGCGTTCGCGTGGAAAGCGTTGAAGGCGCATCGATCTACGTGCGGCGCATTGACGAAGCCGTTGACTGGCGTGCACAAGAGCTGCCTGAAGCCACAGATAAAGACGGATAAGATTCAACTCTATGGAGTGCGCCGGCCCGGCGGCGCTTTGGTCTTAACGCGGGCTTACTCGATCTTAATTGGTTGAAGGCTGTTCGGGGAATTGCGCGGTATCGGGTCACGGGCCAAAGCGGCGCCAGGCCGCCGCACTCCAAAATGGGATGCTAGCGGGGTTCGGTGTCGGATTCGTAGCTATCGTCGAGAGTCATATCTTCTTCGAGCGGTGGGAGCTCGATAGTAATGCGGTCGCTGGCAGGTTCTTCCAATTCGTCGCCGCTAAAGCGCGCCAAAATCACGGTGATGTTATCCTCGCCGCCGCGGTTATTCGCTTCGGCAATCAACTCGTCGCAAGCCTTTGAAAGATCTTCATTGCTGGCCACGATGTTTTGAATATCTTCCGAGCGCAACTTTCCTGACAAGCCATCGCTGCAAAGCAGCAACGTGTCGCCGCGCCGCAAGCGTATCCTGCCCGTCACCGGCGTAACGTCGCCTTGAGCGCCCAGCGCCTGCAGAATTACGTTCCGAAACATGTGCGTCTCGGCTTCGGCCTCGCTGATCTGGCCCACGTCAACAAGTTGTTGGACCAGAGACTGATCCTTGGTTGCCAGGCGAATCTGATCCTTGCGAATGACATAGCCGCGGCTGTCCCCTACCTGTACGAGATCGAGAAAGTCTCCGTGGATGGCTGCGCCTGTAAAGGTGGCGCCCATGCCGGCGCAACGCGAGTCTTCCTGGCTGCGATTGTGTATGGCGTGATTGGCAAAGACAGTAGCATGCTTCAGGCATTCGACCAGGGACGACTCCGGATCACAACCATCCTCAGAATTTCCGCCCATGATCATCTCCCGCACCGAATCAACCGCCATGCGGCTGGCAACATCACCGGCGAGCGCGCCGCCCATGCCGTCAGAAACAACCAGCACCAAACCCTTTTCACCCAACTCAAACTGCGCCAACTCTTTTGGCGCGGCGTTGCCCTCAGATCCGGTCCAGGTTGTCTGCTGCGAGAGTTCGAGCACAAGAAAATTGTCCTCATTACCGCGACGGACTCGACCTACATCTGATTTTGCGTGCAACTCAACGTTCATAGGCAAGTGAAGACAACTCAGGAAAAGTCTCCGAGATTCTACCCCTATCGAAGATTAACTGTCACTTCCGATTGTGTGCGCAGCAGTGGTTTGCAATACAAGAACTGAATTGTAATCACGCCACACTCAAACACTATTTAGAGCTTGATCGAGGTCGGCAATTATATCATCGGCGTCTTCCAACCCCACTGAAACTCTAACCAGGCCATCCGTTATCCCCAGCCGTTCACGCTTGCCCACATCAACCGACGCGTGCGTCATCGTAGCCGGATGCGATATCAACGTCTCGACGCCGCCGAGGCTCTCTGCAAGCGTGCATAACTTCACAGCTTCGAGCACCGTGCGCGCCGCTGCGAGTGAGCCCACGTCGAACGCCACCATGCCGCCAAAGCCGTGTTGCTGGCGTTTAGCGAGTGCGTGCTGCGGATGCGACGCCGAACCCGGGTAATAAACTTTTCTTACTTTCGGATGCTCCTCGAGAAAGGCCGCTACCGCGCGGCCCGATTTATCATGCTGCTCCATGCGCAACGCCAGCGTCTTAGTACCGCGCATCACCAGCCACGAATCAAGCGGCGAGAGAATTGCGCCGGCGCTGTTCTGAATAAACGCGATCCATTCCGCATCGGCATCGTCGTTCAACACTACGACGCCGCCGATGCCATCTGAATGACCATTCAAATACTTAGTGGTCGAATGGACCACAATGTCTACGCCAAACTCAAGCGGCCGTTGCAGGTAAGGCGACATGAACGTGTTGTCACAAACAACCCGCGCGCCGGCGCGATGCGCAATCTCGGAAACTTCCTTCAAATCAGTAACTATCATTACCGGATTCGTCGGCGTCTCGATGAAAACCATTTTCGTGTTCGGTCGCAGAGCCGCTTCCACATTGAGCGCTTCCGATGTGTCCACGAAATCAAACTCGATGTTGTAGTTTGCCAGCACCCGCGTAAACAGACGAAAAGTGCCGCCATAGGTGTTGTCGGAAACAACGACATGCTCGCCTGCTTTTACTAATCTGAGCGTGGCATCGATCGCGGCCATGCCCGAGGCGAAGGCAAAACCAAAGCGCGCGCCTTCGAGAGCCGCTATGTTTTGCTCCAACGCGCTGCGGGTCGGGTTCTGCGTGCGTGCGTACTCGTAGCCCTTATTTTTGCCAAGGCCTTCCTGCGCGTAGGTTGAAGTTTGATAAATCGGAACTGTGACTGAGCCGGTTGCCTGGTCTGGTTCCTGCCCGCTGTGGATGGCTGTAGTTGCGAAACCCATATATCAATGAATCGTAAATCGTAAATCGTGAATAGTAAAATGCGCTGAGTTGATCAGATGATTCGATTAGGCGTTTGAGTGCTTGATGATGGAGCGAGGCATGGTAGCCCGCGCGTGGTGACGTGTCAATTAGCATACCCGGTAAAGCAAACTATTAGTTTGCGGCGCTTCACCAGCTTTCAAGTTGAGCGGCACTCAGCGACCGCAAACTAACCGTTTGCTTTACGAAAGGCGGGAAACAATGCCCCTTTAGTGGTTTTCTTAGGAAAGCTTTCGCTTGACTGACTGTTCACAGCGCCTGCGCGCGAAGCTTAAAGGAAATTCTGATGATCCGATTCGCCCCGGCTCTGCTTATTCTCTTGCATCTTTTCGTTGGCGCGTCAGTTGTGCGCGCCCAGTCGGCAACAGCGCCAACGCTGCGCCCCGCAAACCAACCGCTGCGTGCTTCCGGCTCGGCGCCAGGCGCGGCCAATACTGGTGAGCCTGAAATCGACGAGAACGACGTGGTGCGAGTCAGCACCAATCTGATCACAGTGCCTGCGGAAGTGATGGACCGCAACGGCCGTTACATCGGCAACCTGCGCAAGGAAGACTTTCGCATTTTCGAAAACGGAGTCGAACAGGAGCTGTCATATTTTGCCGCGGTCGAGCAGCCATTTACGGTGGCGCTGCTGCTGGACGTCAGCGGTTCAACCCAGTCGCGCCTTGAGGCCATTCGCGGTGCGGCCAATGCTTTCATCAAACGTCTGCGGCCGAATGATCGCCTGCTGCTTATTTCTTTTGACGGCAAGATAAATGTGCTGACTGAAGCGGTGACCTTGAGCGAGCTACGCACTAAACGAGTGCGACTCGATGCTGTAAATGACGGCACGCTCCTTTACGACGCTGTCGATGTCGCGCTCAATCAGAAACTGGCGGCCATTCAGGGACGCAAGGCAATTGTCTTGTTAACTGACGGAGTCGATGGCGGCAGCAAGCAGAGTTCACTGAAACACAACCTGCGCGATGCAGAAGAATCAAGCGCAGTTATCTACACCGTGCAATACAACACTTTGCCCGAACTTCCCGCGCGTCTCAGTCGCATCGTAAACACGAAGGTGCGTTCTCGCATGGAATCAAAGCTGACCAGGGAATACGCTGTCGGATCCGATTACCTGCGCTCATTGGCTGAGAAAACCGGTGGCAGAATTTACAGCGCAGACAATTTGTCCGACGTGCCCGCGGCCTTTAACGCAATCACAGAAGAACTGGGACGGCAATACAGTTTGGGTTACTACCCGGTAAGCGCGGCGCAGGCGGGCGAGACGCGCGACATCAAGGTGCGCACTCGGCAGCCAAACCTCATTATCCGCGCCCGCGAAAGTTATCTGGCCACTGCGTCTCGCTAAGTTGAGCTGGATACCTTTGTCGCGACTTGCAAGAAAGAAACTGTATTGGTTCCAGTTGGTAGTGGGTCAGTTTGGGTTGTTATATCTACTTTTATTGAAACTACGGGCGGGGGAACGCGAAGCGATCTCATTAGCGCCGTGGCTTCAGCCCGGTGGTCAAAGTTCTACAATGTGATTCCTTGAACCGTTTCCAGCGGTTTCTCCTGATCCTCCTGCCAACAAACACCGTTAGAAACGGTTCCTTGTCAATTCCGATTTGTTATCACCGGGCTGAAGCCACGGTGCTAATGAGATCGCTTCGCGTTTCCCGCAACCCATTCTCAGTCAAAGCGGCGAAGCACAGCCAGCTTGTTGAAATTTCAAACTGACTCACTATCCACCTGTTTGCTCATTACGTTGACATTACTTGGGTGCGCAAGCTAATCTGTTACCCCGTGAATCACACGGGTCCAAATCCTCAAAACAACAACAAATCGAGAGTAGTCGCAATCGTCCCCGCTCGCTACGAGTCCACTCGTCTGCTCGGAAAAGCTTTGCTAGAGATCGCCGGAAAACCGATGATTTGTCTGGTGGTTGAGCGCGCGCTCGCGGCGCGAAAT
>DASQPM010000060.1:0-11845 GCA_035643935.1 Pyrinomonadaceae bacterium
TTGCGAGCGCTGTTTCAACTGCTGTAGCATCACGCCGCTCGCGCACCGCGCGCAGGCGTTCAATTTGCTGTTGTTCGATGGCGGGGTTGACTCGCAGCGTCGGCACCGTGGACTCTTCGTTGCTTTGAAAACGGTTTACGCCCACAACAAGCGACTCAGCTTTTTCAATAGCGCGCTGGTAACGATAGGCCGACTCCTGAATTTCCTTCTGCACATAGCCGGTCTCAATCGCACGCAGCATGCCGCCCATCGCATCAATTCTCTCAAGATAGTTTGAAGCGCGGTCTTCAATCTCATTAGTTAAGTGTTCAATTGCGTAGGAGCCGGCCAGCGGGTCGGCCGTGTCGGCGACGCCTGATTCGTACGCAATCACCTGTTGAGTTCGCAAAGCGAGTCGCGCCGCTTCTTCAGTTGGCAACGCTAACGCTTCATCCATTGCGTTTGTATGCAGCGACTGCGTGCCACCGAGCACAGCCGCCAGCGCCTGGATGGTGGTGCGGACGATGTTCACCTCTGGTTGTTGCGCAGTCAAAGATGAGCCGGCCGTCTGCGTGTGAAAGCGCAGCATCTGTGAACGGGCGTCGCGCGCCTTGAATCGCTCGCGCATGATGCGCGCCCAAAGCCTGCGCGCGGCGCGAAACTTGGCAATCTCTTCCAGCAGATTATTGTGCGCGTTGAAAAAGAATGAAATGCGCGGCGCGAAATCATCAACATCCAGTCCGGCTTGCAACGCTGCTTCGACATACGTGATGCCATCGGCGAGCGTAAAAGCAACTTCCTGAACTGCGGTAGAGCCTGCCTCGCGAATGTGGTAACCACTGATTGAGATCGTATTCCAGTTGGGCACTTCATGCGCGCAAAACGCGAACGTGTCAGTAACCAGGCGCAGCGATGGCGCCGGTGGATAGATGTATGTGCCGCGCGCGATGTACTCCTTGAGAATGTCGTTTTGCAGCGTGCCTTTGACTTTCTCAAATGGAACGTTTTGCCGCCGCGCAACTGCGAGATAAAGCGACAAGAGAATTGCGGCGGTGGCGTTGATGGTCATCGACGTCGAGACATTGTCGACTGGAATGCCATCAAACAAACGCAGCATGTCCTCGAGCGAATCGATGGCTACGCCGACTTTTCCTACCTCGCCTGCGGAGAGCGCATCGTCCGAGTCGAGACCGATTTGCGTCGGCAGATCGAAAGCCACCGAAAGACCGGTGGTGCCTTGTGCCAGCAGATATTTGTAGCGCGCGTTGGATTCCTCGGCCGTCGCATAACCGGCATATTGCCGCATGGTCCACAAACGACCGCGGTACATATTTGAATAAATCCCGCGCGTATAGGGAAATTCGCCAGGTGGATTTAGATCTTTTTCATAATCTACCGGTTCGGTGTTGGCTGGATCGAAAGCCACGGGCAGATCGATTCCCGAAGAAGTTTCAAAACGTTTGCGACGTTCAGCGTGGGTCCTGGTCGGCATTGGTCGTTGAATCGAGTTCCTTAAGTTGAAGCGTAGCGACGAGTGCAAAGCGTAACATAGGTTTAGCTAGTCATCGCCACTGATTACAGAACCGCGAGCGGTAGCGACCGGACGCAAGACTCAACCAAATCATCAACAGTTGTTGCAGTCTCTTTAGTTTCAATTGAATTCCGGCATCCGGTCGCTACCCCGACGCATCGGCGTTCCGCAGTGATTGCGCCCTGCTTTCCGGAAGCGTCTTTTCATTGAAGCACTCTTTATTGAGTTATAGTGGATTATCAAATTAGGGAAACTATCAACCATGAGCGCAGTGACAGTTACAAAGCGCGGCGCGGATCGCATTCGCCGCGGACACCTTTGGATTTATAACAGCGACGTGGCAGACACGAACGATGCGGCGGGCGGAGCGATTGTGCGCGTGCAGGATGAGCACCGCAATTTTGTTGGGCAGGCTTTTTATAGTGACAGCTCGCAAATCGCGCTGCGATTTTTGACGATGGCTGATGAATCAATCGATCGCAATTGGTGGCGCCGGCGAATTCTCGAGACAGCGGCGCGGCGCCCTGATAGTGATCAGAAAACAAACGCCTACCGGTTGATTTACTCCGAAGGCGATCTCCTGCCCTCGATAATTCTCGATCGCTACAGCGATGTACTAGTGCTGCAAACACTGTCCCAGGGTTCTGAAGCAATCAAGCCGCTGCTGGTTGAATTACTGGTCGAACAATTCTCGCCACGCGCGGTTATCGAGCGCAATGACGTGCGCGTGCGGCAGCATGAAGGATTGGAATTGTTAACTGGAACGCTTTACGGCGAAGCGCCCGCAGAGTTTGAAATCCTTCAGGACGGCATTCGTTTTCTGGTGGCCCCACTCTCCGGGCAAAAGACGGGATCGTTTCTCGACCAACGGGAGAACCGGCTAGCCGCTCGCAAGGTCGCACACGGCCGCGCGCTCGATTGTTTTACTTTCAATGGCGCCTTCGCGTTGCAACTGGCGGGCGTTTGCGATCAAGTTACCGGCATAGACATCTCGGCGGAAGCAATTGCCGCTGCCAGGCGCAATGCGCAAATCAACAACATTACGAACGTCGAATTTCGCGAGGCCAATATTTTTGACGCACTGCGAGATATGGAAGCAAGCGGCGAACGTTTCGACACCATCGTTTTGGATCCACCTGCTTTCGCCAAGAATCGCGCCAGCATCGCGCCAGCCGCGCGCGGCTATAAGGAAATCAACCTGCGCGCTATCAAGTTGCTGAACCCGGGCGGCGTGCTTATCACCTGCACCTGCTCTTATCACATGTCGGAAGAATTGTTTTTGAAGTTGATCGCTGAGGCGGCTAATGACGCACACCGGTGGATGCAATTGCTGGAAAAGAGAACCCAGGCCAGCGATCACCCGATTCTGTTTGGAGTTCCTGAGACTTATTATTTGAAGTGTGTGATTGCGCGAGTGTTTGAGTAGCATAGACTTTAGTCTGTGCAGACACCCGATAAATCCTAGTGGAATTTGAAACGCACAGACTGAAGTCTGTGCCACTTAACTCTGCGAGGTGCCGGTACGGACACTCTCGGCGAGACGTTTTGCATCCGGCAGAGCTTCGAGCGCGCGCAGCACTTGCGGATCGCTGTCGAGTAAGACGCGCGCGCCGGCATCGTTGGAAAATCCGGCCGTAACGATTTCTTCGCGCAGACGCAACTTCACAAAATCCAAATCCGTATCAAGCTGCGCAATAGTCAACTGCGATTGAGTATCGGTTCGCACGAAGTTGCGAAAAGCTTCGAGCACGCGATCGCTGATCACGTAGTCTCCGGCTTTGGGATTGCGGCCGTACTGCACCTTCTCAACTTTGTAAGCTTCCAGACCGGGAACCAAACCGGCGGCGAGTTGGCGCGTGAACTGGAATGCTGCTTCCGCGATTCTGTTTCGCAGTGGCGAAAATGTAAGTGGCTTAACGTCGATGTCCGGCGTAATACCACCACCGCCATAAAAAACGCGACCCGCAGCAGTCTTCACCGCCGGACCACTTTGCGGATGCGGTGTCGGCGAAGCTTGCGCGAGCGGCGACTCACCCGTCCTGGATGGCGAGCCACTCGGTTGTGGCTTTGTCTGGTCCTCGTCATGCCGCGTGTAATAGTCGTAAAGCGAGCCACTCGAGTAATCGCGTTGCAACGACCGGCCGTAAGGCGTGTAGTAACGCGCTGTCGTTAACGTCAGGCCGGTATTAAACGGCAACTGGAATACGTGTTGGACCAGGCCTTTGCCGAAACTGGTTTCACCCACAATCAAGCCGCGGCCATGATCCTGAATTGCGCCGGCAACAATTTCTGAAGCGGATGCAGTACCGCGATTAATCAACACGACCAGCGGCACATCTTCAGGATCGGAGCCGCTCGATTTGTAAACAATTGGATCGCTGTATTCCGTGCGTCCCTTCACTGACACAACTACCTGGCCACGCGGCAGAAACTCACTGGCAACATCGATCGCCTGATTTAGCAGACCACCCGGATTGCCGCGCATGTCGAGCACAAGCTGGCGCATGCCCTCTTTCTTCAGTTTGCCAATCGCCTCGCGCAACTCTTCGTCGCTGGTGCTCTGAAAGCCGCCGGTCAATCCAAGATAGCCAGTGCCTGCTCGCAGCATGTAGGCATTGCGGATAGAAGGAAGCGGAACTGAATCGCGGATTATCGTAAACGTAAGTGGCCCTTCCGAACCGGCGCGATCGACTTTCAGCGTAACCGGCTCGCCACGACCGCCGCGCACGTTTTTCGATACTTGTTCGCTGGTCCAATCACGCGCATCTTTGCCGTCTACTTCCAATATGCGATCGCCATAGCGTAATCCCAGGCGCCCGGCTGGAGTGCCCTCGACGGCGGACTGAATGTAGACGCCGTCGCGATGCTGCACGATCGTTACGCCGATGCCGTAAAAACGCGAGTCCTGATCTTCTTTTAGCTTTCTGAATTCGTTGTACGGGAAATACATCGAGTGCGGATCGAGCGTCGACAGCATTCCCTGAATGGCGGCCTGGGTAGCCTTTTCGTAGTCGATCTCGCCGGCATAGCGGCCGGAGATCGCTTCGATCGCCTCGTTGTAATCTTTTTCAATATCGTCGGCCTGCGTGTAAGAAACGGCGCCGTTGGCAGGTGTGCTACGGCGGAACCGCCGAGAGCGGCCAATCGTGCCGCCGACGAGCGCTGCAATCAGGACAACTGCGCAGCCAATAATGGCAAATCTTTTACTCATATCCAGTGGTTAACCTTCGAAGAACCAGCAAACCGAGGGAATATTAACATAAGCACGTGGGTTTCTTCTGCTACGGGCGAAGGCGGCGCGGTGTGGTATATTCGCCGCCAGAGTCCCGCACTAATCGCAGCTACCGCATGACACTTTCCCTGTCCATTGTTGTCCCTGCTTATAACGAAGGTGCGCGCTTGGCAGGATCGTTGCGAAAAATAGTGTCTTACCTGCAAGACTATCCAGCGGAGACCGAGCTAATCGTCGTTGACGACGGCTCAACTGACAACACGGCCGACACGGCCCGACAAGAGTTGGCCAACTCGCAAAACATCCGTACTTCAGTTATCAGCTACAGATCTAATTTGGGAAAAGGACGAGCGGTAAGGTTGGGACTGCTCGCTGCTCGCGGCGACATCGCGTTGTTTACCGACGCAGATCTCTCGACCCCAATTACCGAGACGCCGAAATTAGTCGGTCCGATTGCGCACAAGGAATCCGACCTGGCTTTTGGATCGCGTGCGCTCGATCGCAGTTTGATTGGCGCGCACCAGCCGTGGGGGCGGGAACAGGGCGGCCGGGTATTCAATCTCGTCGTGCGTCTCGCTACCGGTCTTCCGTTCTGGGACACCCAATGCGGCTTTAAGGCTTTCAGTATGAAAGCTTGCCGGCCAATCATCGAAGGCGCAACTATCGATCGATTCGGATTTGATGTTGAGCTGCTGTATGTTGCACATCGCGCGGGTTTGCAACTGAAGGAAATCCCGGTGCGTTGGAACCATGTTGCGGGTAGTAAGATTAGCTTCGCCAGCGATAGTGTGAAGATGCTGAGCGAAGTGGGAAGAATCCGCCAGCAAGCGCGCCGTGGAGTTTACGATCGAGCGATCAGTGAAGTGCGCGCGCTCCAATAGGCACAAGAATACAATTTTCGTTTTAGGCAATATGTTAACTCCCGAGAAATTCCGCAGCATTGCACTGGGGATGGACGACGCCATCGAGAGCGCGCACATGGGCCATCCTGACTTTCGCGCCAACGGCCGAATCTTCGCAACGCTGCATCCCGGTAATGAATCCGGAATGGTTAAGCTAACGCCGGAGCAACAGCAGGACTTTTTACGCGCCGGACGAGATGCATTCGTGCCGGCGAGTGGCGCCTGGGGACGCCAGGGATGCACGACCGTAAAATTGGCGGCCGTGGATGAAGAGATGCTAGGCGAGGCGATCACACTCGCATGGCGGAACACCAAAAAGCAGAGTGTTGTTAAGCGTAAGAAGAAAAAATGACTGCACGACTGAACGTCAATATCGATCACGTCGCAACTGTGCGCCAGGCGCGGCGCGCGCCTGAGCCCAGCGTTGTCGCCGCCGCCATGCTATGCGAACAAGCCGGCGCGGACGGCATCACTGTTCATTTACGTGGCGACCGCCGTCACATTCAGGACAACGACATTCGCGCCCTGCGCCAAACCGTCACCACCTATTTGAATCTCGAAATGGCGGCAACTGAAGAGATGCTGAAGGTCGCACTCGAGATACGCCCGGATGCGGTGACGCTCGTTCCGGAAAGTCCAAATGAAATCACTACTGAAGGCGGATTAAACGTTACGGCTAATATTGCCATCGTCCGCGCTACCGTAAGCCGGCTGCGACAAGCAGGAATTCTGGCAAGTCTGTTCATCGATCCCGACACGAAACAGATCGAAGCAGCACACGAAATAAGCGCACAACAGATCGAGTTATGCACCGCGCCTTATGCCGATGCGACATTGGGCGCGCGTGGTTTTCACGGAGAAGGCGCTTTGCGCGTCGGTCAGGAATTAAGAAGGCTGCGCGAGGCAGCAGCGTTGGGAATGCAATATGGACTGCTAATCGCGGCGGGCCATGGCTTGACCTACCGCAACGTTGGTGCGGTGGCGGCTATCTCCGATGTCACCGAATTCAACATCGGTCACAACATCATTGCGCATGCAGTGTTCGTTGGCTTGGAAAGAGCGGTTGGGGAAATGCGAGATGCAATTCTGGCAGGAACCTGAAGTTTAGAGTACAAGCTTTAGCTTGAGTTGTTACCAATCGGTAACTTGAAGGTTGTATTCTGAACAACGAGAGTGCGTTCGAGACTCGAGGTTCTCGTCCTAACTTCGAGTACCGCTGCCAGCCAATTGCAAACGGACCATTGAGCGTTCGAGTTTAGCGCGGGCGTTTTCAAAATCTTCTTCAGTGCCGGTCCAGGCGGTCAATTGTTTTTCGACATGCTCGCGAGCCAAACGAGCGCGCGCCGCATCAATCTCTTCAGGTCGTTCGGCAACTTCCGCCAAAACGGAAACTTTATCGTCTTTCACCTCAACAAAGCCGCCGGAAACATGAAGCTGTGAAGTCTTGCCGCCGGCGGAGTAGGACAATACGCCAGTTTGTAATTGAGAAATCAACGGCGTGTGGCCCGGCAGAATGCCAAGTTCGCCACCAAGGCCCGGGACCGTCACCATGTCGACGGATTCTGAGAGCACGCGGCGTTCAGGCGTTACTACTTCTAATTGCAATTGAGCCATAAAGAGTGGCACAGACTTCAGTCTGTGGCTGATTCACAGGATGAACCCTGTGCTACTACGATCGTCTTACCCTGTGACACAGACATTAGGCTGTGTCCGAGCACAGGCTAAAGCCTATGCTACTGCGGCGCTACTGCTGGATTGTCTTGCCTTTTTCAACCGCTTCTTCGATTGTGCCGACCATGAAGAAGGCTTGCTCCGGCAGATCGTCATGCTTGCCGTCAACGATCTCGCGAAAGCCTTTAATCGTATCTTCGAGCTTCACATATTTCCCTTCCACGCCGGTGAACTGAGCGGCGACGAAAAATGGCTGCGAAAAGAAGCGCTGCACTCTGCGCGCGCGGGAAACAATTAACTTGTCTTCATCAGACAATTCATCAAGACCCAGAATCGCAATAATGTCCTGCAAATCTTTGTAACGCTGCAGAACGCGTTTGACGTCCTGCGCAGTCGCGTAGTGTTCGGCGCCAATAATGCGCGGATCAAGAATGCGCGAGGACGACGTCAGCGGATCCACCGCGGGATAAATTCCGAGCTCCACGATTTGTCGCGAAAGCGTCGTGACTGCGTCAAGGTGCGCAAAGGTAGTGGCCGGCGCGGGGTCAGTGTAATCGTCAGCAGGAACATAAACAGCTTGAATCGAAGTAATCGATCCAGTCTTGGTTGAAGTGATGCGTTCCTGCATCTCGCCCATTTCCGAAGCCAGGTTCGGCTGATAGCCCACCGCCGATGGCATACGTCCGAGCAGCGCCGACACCTCGGAACCCGCCTGCGTAAAGCGAAAGATGTTGTCGATGAAGAGCAGCACGTCGAGGCCTTTGTCGCGGAAATACTCCGCGACAGTCAGGCCGGAAAGCGCGACGCGCAGACGGGCTCCGGGCGGTTCGGTCATCTGGCCGTAGATCAGCGCCACCTTTGACTGGCCCACCGCGTTCATGTCCACCTTTGACATATCAAACTCGCCGGTGTCGTGAAAGTGTTTGTTAAAGGCGTCGCCAAATTGAATAACTTGAGACTCGACCATCTCGCGCAGTAGATCGTTTCCTTCGCGAGTTCTTTCCCCGACGCCCGCGAACACTGAAAAGCCCGAACGAGCTTTCGCGATGTTATTGATCAACTCCATCACGATAACTGTCTTGCCCACGCCCGCGCCGCCAAACAAACCAATCTTGCCGCCGCGCACAAACGGTTGAATCAGGTCGATGACTTTGATCCCCGTTTCGAACATCTGCAACTCGGTTGATTGCTCTTCAAATGTAGGCGCGTGCCGGTGGATGGGATAACGTTCGGTGTATTTGACGTCGCCAAGATTGTCAACGGGGTCGCCGATAACGTTGAGGATACGTCCCAGAGTTCCTTCGCCAACCGGCATAGTGATTGGGCCACCGGTATCGATGGCCTTCATGCCGCGGACCATACCGTCTGTTGGCAACATCGAAACTGTACGCACGCGTCCTTCCCCAAGATGCTGTTGCACTTCGGCAACCACATTGATTGGGGTGGGCACATCGAATCCTTCGGAAACAATTCGTAGCGCCTGGTAGATAGGCGGCAGGTGTTTTTCCGGAAACTCCACGTCAACCACCGGCCCAATGATCTGAACGACGCGACCGGCTGATTGCCCATCTCCATTAGCGTTTGCGCTGGACGTAGCCATACTTTGTTTCGACTCCTCTTTCATAGCCTGTAACGGCGGAAAAACTGGCAGGTTTAAAAGCCAGTCAAGATATCACACGGCTGAAAGTTGCGCCAAGCGCACCCTTTTGGAATCCGCTGAGAAGGTTCAAGCCGGACCAATACTTCATCATCGCTGATGAATTACAGAATCTTTGTGACCCTGCTGGTCTCAAGCTTCGGGGCGACAATAATCCTCCCGCTCTGTGGCTCGCTACCGCTTGAGGCCCTGATTACTGTGCATCGGGCTATGTAAAAATTGCTTATTGAACTCTGCGAGCTAATTGCCGTAAGCTGTTTCTTGCGGCTGCCCCAAGCCGCTACCCCACTTCACTTACCGGAACATCGTTCCGTGCATCCATTCGGGTCGGACCCCGCATCTGAGTCCGGGCTCAGCGAGACCATCTCTTGCAAGCCAAACGCGCGATCTGTAGTCAGCGGTATAGGCGGCAATGCTCGCGCACTTTTGTCCCTCCCGACGGACCAGTTAGTTAACCAAGCCACTTCCAATCGACCGAAGGAGATTTTCCTCTGTGACGAAGCCTCGCGTGCTCTCGCGTGTCTCACGCGCGAAAAAGAATTCCAACCGCATCAACTGGTCGCGCGCGGTGCTGGTAATCGTCGCGATTGGGGGCCTTTGTGCTCTGCCTTTCTATGGCTTTGCGCAGAATGATTCGGCCAACCAATCCCCCACGTATCAACCTTCATCAGCCGGTTCAGCATTCATCGTTTATCAGGGCCCTGACGGACAGACCGTGTGCCGTGATGCCACGCTTGCTGAAGGACGCGCTCTCAAGAGCAGCGCCAGATCTTCCGGCTTTCATCAAATTAATCACCTTAAGAACCAGACAATGCTTGCGGCCAGCAACGGCGTAGCACCCGCCGGCAGCGGCCTGACAATTGTTTTGCGAGCCAGCGCTCAGCTGGAACAAAACCCGCAGGCAAAGGCGGCTTTCATTGCTGCCGCCGCCAAATGGGAAGCCCTGATACAGGATCCCATAACCGTAGTGATCGATGTTGACTATGGTACGACGGTCTTCGGGATTGCCTTTCCCAGTTCAAGTACTATTGGGCTGACCGCTACGCAGCAACTTTATTACGTTGGCAATTATCCCGACATCCGTTCCCGTTTGATTAGTCACGCTTCCAGCCCGGCGGAAGCAGCACTTTACAATGCACTGCCCTCCGGCAGTGTGCCCACCGACATCGGTAATACCAGCACAGTTTCCGTAGCCAGTCCGATACTGCGCGCGCTTGGCTCCATCAGTCCCGTTGCCAGTCCTGAAACAGAACCGTATGGGGGCGCTCCGAAAATCGGCTTTAACTCCGCCTTTGGTTTTGACTTTGATCCAAGCGACGGAATAACCGGCAATCGAACTGACTTTGATGCCGTTGCCGTGCATGAGATTGGTCACGTGCTCGGGATCGGTTCGGATGTTGGCGTTCGCGAATTGGATTCGTCGCAACCAAACAACGTAACGGTCTGGGACCTCTTTCGCTTCCGCCCCGGCACTGCGAACTTGAATACGTTCGGTAGCGCTCAGCGAATTCTGTCCTCCGGAGGTTCACAGGTTCAATTCAATGGTGGTCCAGAGCTGGGCCTTTCAACTGGCCGGCCGGATGGCAGCGGTGGCGATGGTAATCAAGCCAGTCACTGGCGTGATGATCTCAATGTGAGTGCAAACTACATCGGAATTATGGATCCGAGCATCATGCGCAATACGCGCGAAACGATGACTGCGAACGACATAAACTTGATTGATTCGCTGGGTTACACGATTGTCGCTGCGCCAACGCCCACACCAACGCCAACGCCCACACCAACACCTGCTGTTAATACGGTGCAATTTACCAGCAGCACTGCTAGTACAACCGAAACGCTGAACGCCACAACCAAAGTTGACCTTCTTGTTACGCGCACCGGTAACACATCGGGCGCAGCCACTGTGGATTATGCGACCACCGACGCGACCGCGAGCGAGCGGTCCGACTATATGGCGGCACTGGGAACGTTGCGGTTTGCTGCCGGTGAGACGTCGAAGATTGTTAGTGTCTTCATCGTTGATGACCGTTATGGCGAGGCGCCGGAAGTATTCAACCTGACCTTGAGCAATCCCATAGGTTGTACGCTCGGATCACCAGCCGCGGTCGCAGTCACCATTAACAGTAATGAGTCTGTTGACGGCGCAAATCCGGTTAAAGATGCGTCGTTTGATAGCGACTTTTTCGTGCGTCAGCAGTACGTCGATTTCTTTAATCGCGAAGCCGACGCAGGGGGTCTGGCATTTTGGAAGGGCCAGCTTGATCAGTGCACCACGGCGGCGTGCCGCGACATAAAGCGAGTGAATGTGAGTGCGGCTTTCTTTCTTTCGATCGAGTTTCAGCAGACAGGGTACCTTGTCTACAAAACCTATCAAACAGCCTTCAATTCCGGCGAGACCCTCAAGCTGCGCGAGTTTTTGCCCGACACACAGGAAATTGGCCGTGGCGTAGTGATTGGCCAACCCGGCGCCGATCAATTGCTCGACCAAAACAAGCAGCGCTTCTTCAACAACTTCGTACAGCGCGCATCTTTCGTTGCCGCTTTTCCTGCTTCAATGTCAGCAGCCCAGTTTGTCGACAAGCTCAACGCCAATACTTTTGACCCGAGCAATCCAGGCTCCGGCGGAGCGTTAACGCAAAGCGAGCGAGACGCTTTAGTTGGCCAGTTGTCTGCCGATCCTACTTCGGTAAGCCTGCGCGCCCAGACACTGAGATCTGTAGCTGAAAACTCACTGTTCACCACGCGCCAATCCAACAAGGCATTCGTCTTGATGCAATACTTCGGCTACCTGCGCCGCAATCCGAATGACGCGCCGGACTCTGACTTCGGTGGTTATAACTTTTGGCTGGGTAAGCTCAACGAATTCAATG
>DASQPM010000061.1:0-4803 GCA_035643935.1 Pyrinomonadaceae bacterium
GCAACGAATGGGAAGTGTTCGTGGTCTTAAAGGACAATCTGCAATCAAGCAATCTTTGTTGCACGACAAGCGAACCGCAACCTGTGAACATCGGACGCGAGTCGGTGGCATAGACTTCAGTCTGTGCTGGTTGAGAAGGAAGAGACTGAAGGAAGCTCTGATCAAGTGGTCAACTCTTTGGAGTGCGGCGGCCCGGCGCCGCTTTGATCCGCGGCGACTAGTCGCCGCATCGTTGAATCAACTCAAGCAGGCGTGGTCGTGACTGGTCGCGACTGGCCAAAGCACTGCCAGGCCAGCGCACTCCAAAGAGTTGCCGCTTACACTTGATCAGAGGTTCCTGAAGTCTGTGCCACTCACTTTTAGTATGTGGTGTCGTTGGGGAAGGCACAGACTAAAGTCCATGCCACAATAGAAAAGCCTGGACGTTTCAGCATCCAGGCTTTGCTCGTTTTGAATAAGCGCCAGCTTACTGTGGGTTCTTGTTCTGAAGCTCCTGCCGCTCTCTCATCCGTTGTTCGAACTTCTCTTTGCGCTCCTGCTTCAACTGCTCGAGTTTGGTTTTCTGCCCTGCAGTTAAAACTCCTTCCATCTCAGTGCGAACGCCCTCCATGCTCGCGCGCATTTCCTGACGCAAAGCTTTCGCGCGTACTTCATCGTCGGCGGTGAAGGTGCCGGCAATTCTTTTCTCGCGCAGCTTGAACAGCTCTTCTCGTTGCGTCGTGGTGCCTTGCAAACGCCGCTGCATGATGGCGCGCGCCTGTTGGCGCTGGGCGTCGGTAAGATCTAATTCGCGTATGAGGTGGCCAATTCCTCCCCGGTGTCGCATTCCTTCATGACGTCCTCTGCGCTCGCCGCGCTCAGCCAACCGCTCAGACCGTCTCTTAAACTGTGCGCCGGCATCAGGGGACTGCGGCTGCGTTTGTTGCGCCGCGGCAATCGTACCAAGCGCGAGGCCAGTGCCTAGAATTGTGATTAAGCTCTTTCGTAAGAACATCTCTTGTCAAACTCCTTCTTTTATTAAGCGATGGGCTTCTCGATTCTTTTAGACGGCACAACCGGGAAATAAGTCTGGAAAGATACCGGTTGACTTGGCAAGTGAGGCAGAGTACTTTATAACGCAAAGACAAAGACGGTGTGATCCATCACCCGCCGCTTGTCGATCCGGAGCCAAATCGTAAGATCTTTGTGAGTAGTAAAAAACTGAAACGTCGCGCTACAATACCGCGCCAATGGGTCTTCTCGAAAACATAAACTCTCCAGCGGATTTGCGCCGCCTGCCGGTTGAACAGTTGCAGCCGGTCGCAGATGAAATTCGGCAGTACATCCTTGAGACCATGTCGCGTGTGGGTGGTCACACTGGCGCGTCACTTGGCGCCATCGAGCTCGCCGTCGCTCTCCATTACGCGTTCGACACGCCGCACGACCGCTTGGTTTGGGACGTGGGCCACCAGGCTTATGCTCACAAGATTCTTACCGGACGTCGCGAAGGGCTGCCGACAATCAAACAATATGGAGGCATCAGCGGCTTCCTGCGCCGCGACGAGTCGGAATACGACACGTTTGGCGCAGGCCACGCTTCCACTTCGCTTTCGGCGGCGCTGGGCATGGCCATCGCTCGCGACAAGAAGGGCGAGGACCACCACGTTGTTGCCTTGATTGGTGATGCATCACTCGCGGGCGGCATGGCGATGGAGGCAATCAATCAGGCAGGACACCTTAAGAGTCGTTTGATTGTCGTACTAAATGACAACGAAATGTCCATTGCGCCCGCAGTTGGCGCCTTGACTGGTTATCTCAACCGCATTCGTGGCGCTCACCAGTATCATCGTTTCAAAGAAGAAGTTGAAGAAAAGCTGCTCGCCATTCCTTCGGTAGGCGAGCGGTTGCATCACGCTGCCAAGACGGTCAAGGATGCGATTGCCGCTGCGGTTTTGCCGGGAGCGTTGGTGAATGAACTTGGCTTCAAATACATCGGCTACGTTGACGGTCACAATACGCGGGCCCTGGTGGCCGCGTTACGGGAAGCGCAGCAGATTAAGGATGGGCCAGTCATCGTTCATGCGCTGACTACTAAAGGCAAAGGCCACCCGCGCGCAGAGAATGATTACTATCGCTGGCACGCGACTGGTCCATTCGACCTGACGAGCGGCGAGGCGATTAAATCCAAGGCCGCGGCTCCGACTTACACAGCAGTTTTTGGCAACACGCTGGCCGAACTGATGGGCCGCGACGAAAAGATTGTTGCGCTGACGGCGGCTATGCCAGATGGCACGGGCATTTGCACGGCCCTGGAACAGTTTCCCGATCGCTCTTTTGACGTCGGCATTGCGGAGCAGCATTGCGTGACGTTTGCCGCCGGCATGTCGTGTGAAGGCCTGAAACCGGTCTGCGCGATCTACTCGACCTTCTTACAACGCGGCTTTGACCAATTGATCCACGATGTCTGCATCCAAAATCTCAACGTGAAGTTTTGTTTAGATCGGGGCGGCGTGGCCGGCGGTGATGGCCCAACACATCACGGCCTTTTGGACATTGCTTATCTGCGCGGCGTTCCCAACATTGTGCTGATGGCGCCGAAAGACGAAGCCGAGATGCGCGACATGCTCTTCACGATGGTGGAGCATGTTGGACCAGCCGCCATGCGCTATCCGCGCGGCAGCGGCGTCGGCGTGCCCATCGACGTCGAGCCTAAGTTGCTCGAGATAGGCAAGGGAGAAATACTGCGGGACGGCGGCGAGATTGCAATCGTCGCTTACGGCTCGATGGTCCATCCATCGCTGCAAGCCGCCGAGAATCTGGCGCGTGAAAAGATCGCAACCACCGTGGTCAACGCGCGTTTTGTGAAACCGCTTGATGCGCAACTCTTGCTGGCGCTGGCGCAAACCAAGCGGCTGATAGTTACGGTTGAAGAAGCTTACCTGGCCGGCGGTTTTGGTTCGGCCATAATGGAGTTGCTGGAAGAGAATGGACTTCAGGATAAGGTTCGCGTGGTGCGCATGGGCATTCCGGATCGGCTGGTCACGCACGGAGACGCAAAACTGCTGCTCGCGAAATATGGACTAGATGCCGACGGCATTTACACGCGCGTGAAGGATAGCATCGACGTGCTGGATGATCGTCGCGCCAAGCGGCAAAAAGTCGCGCGATAGTTTTTCGCCACTCTCAAAAATAAACTCGCGCCCGTACTACTGAGACAGACGGGCGCGTTGTTTTAATGCACGATATCGTTACCTCTTTGCCTCTCCCTGACGGGGCGACGACTTTGGCAGTCTTGTTGGGAGCTGTCGCCGCCCTTTTCCTCGCCCGCCTGCGCAAGGAATCCGCACCAGAAGCGACTTTCAGTTCCCAAACCGTAGCTGCTCAATCGATCCAGTTGACAAGCGGAGAATGGACGGCTCCGGCAGTTGCGGATGAGCCGGGAGCGCAACAATCCCACAACCTATCTGCAACTATCGAGCAAGGGGCTGCCAAACAAATTGGATTCTTCTCACAAAACTCTTGTGGGCGCTGGTAAGGCGTCTTTCGAATCAGTGAAATTTTCGAAGGGGCAGGCGGACGCCATTAAGAAAGTGTATCGCGTGCTTAGGAGAAGTCAGTACTTCGGATATTTAACACATTGACTGATCTCCGGACGAGTGGCATTATTTCCCGAGAGTTGATTCGCAATTTCTGCCCGGCGTTAATTCGCTTGCCCCGTTTGAACTCACATACATTGTAATTTCCGGCACCCCGACGTTTTTCTCAATGGTTCAATCTTTCGCGCGGTGCGGCGCGAGGAAATGGTGAATTTTTTATGAACAAAAAAGTGTTTCATGAGCGGGAGTGTATTCATCGAGATGATGATGGCGCTGAGGGCGAGTTTTACAACGGCTCCTTCTACGTGCAGGCGTTGCAGCGCTTGCGTGTCGACAAGGCTGTAGAGATGTCGGGGTTAGTCACTTCCTTTTTCTGGGCTGACGCTCCACACATTCTCGTCTGGCTTTGTCACGATTGCGCCGACCAACTTGGTTTAGCCGATACTCCTCGCGCGTTAACGCAAGCAGTACGGCGCCAGGCCTGACCGACTCATCAGGCTTCAATCGGTGCGAACAACGCTGGCGCACTAGGTGCCGACGGCATTTACACGCGCGTGAAGGGGAGGATCGACGTGCCGCATGATCGTCGCGCCAAGCTGCAAAAAGTCGGGCGATAATTTTTCGCCACTCTCAAAAATAAACTCGCGCCCGTACTGCTAGACAGACGGGCGCGTTGTTTTAATGCACGATATCGTCGCTGGCGCTGAGACATATGGCATCAACAGCCCCTGCCTTTCAGCTTTTACAACGACTTAACGGCGAGCGACTTTGCATCCTGTTTTTTGGCCCTCATTTTGCTAACTAATCGAAGGCCCGGCCAATCGATTGAGCAATGACTCCAGCACGCAAGGATTTTGGAATAAAATGGAAATACAAATAACGGACGCCGCAACCAGTTCTGAGTTAACACTGGCTGAACCTCACTTCGACGACGAGGCGACCCTCCTTTCGGCGCGGCGAGTCGTACCGCTGGACGAAGTTTCGCCTTATGGCTCGCAAGCAACGTCGCGCTTCGCTCACGGATGGATGTTTGCCGCCACTGTCGTAGGCGCGCTGCTGCTGGGCGTTGTTGCCAGCGTCGCTTATTACTCGTACCTCAATCGAGCACCTGCACAGTTGTTTGTCGACACTGAAACTATTGTTGGCGGTGTTGAGGGTGTATCTACGGAACGACCTCAGGCGTCAGCGAATGTGTCCCAGGTCAACAACACTCCGCCGGATTCGAATC
>DASQPM010000062.1:0-5560 GCA_035643935.1 Pyrinomonadaceae bacterium
CAAAGTAGTGGCTGCAACGCGCATCAACAACGGCACCCAGAGAGGCCCGCACTGTGACTCAGCAAATGATGTGTCGTGAAGGGCGCATAACCCGAATCTACTTTCAGCCACGGCAGATAATCTTTGACCGGTTTGTTGAGATCGAGTTTGCCTTCATCGGCAAGTTGCAGAATGGCAATGGCGACAAAAGATTTCGAGATTGAACCAATCTCAAATAGTGTGTCCGGCTGGACTTTAATTCCCGCCTTGAGGTCAGCGAATCCATATTGTGAAGCGCGCAGAAGTCCAGTGCGATCAGCCAGCGCCACCGTCATGCCCGGCGCGCCGACCTCATTCATGTGACGCGCAACGAATTCGTCGAGCCGTTGATAAGCTGCTTGAAAACGATCGGCAACGTGGGGGTAGGTCGTGGACGCGGCGAATACAGGTCGAGCTATTCCGGAGAAGTGGTCCAACAGGACCAGGGCGACTCCGGCTTTTAGCCCGCCGGTTATCAACTCGCGCCTGCTGATTAGGGAAGTCACGTTGTGCAGTCCCTTCACTCACCATGACGCGAGCGCCGTTCCGGATAATCCGAAACGGCGCTGCGTTAAATGGTCTTTCAAGCCGCTTCTACTTTTTTGGTTCCAGAACGATCTCGCGTCCGAGTCGGTCGCCCATCACTTCCCGAATCGCTTCGCGCTCTCGGTAACCCTGCGCTTGCTTCTCGTCAGGCCCGATCATTTTCTGCGCCAGTGCGTCACCCTTGTCCTCGTTCGCTTCCATGGTTGCCAAATCCTTGTACTCAGTCAGAAGCATTAGGTTCCACTCGTTTGGCGAATGGTTCTCAACCGCGATGACTTTGTACGAGACGATTATTCCCTCCTTCTTGGCGGCTTCCTGATTGGCTTTCCATGGCCCGGCCAGATAGTTCAGATAAAAGGTCTCCATGCCCGGCTTCATTCGGATGTAGGCGATGTCCCAAACGGTGCCGTTGTGGTAGGGCCGCTTGACCTGTGCAAATGAAGAGGCGCCGACGATTAGTAAGGCTACAACTATTACTCCTAAGGCGGAATGTCGAAGTTTCATTTTAGACTCCTCCCCGTACTGGGAATGGGGGCTGAGAACAGCGCGGTACGGTATACACGCTGTCCACAGACTTCTGTTGCAGATTTGTGACGTGACCCTTGGCTTGAATGAACTAACTGTCCGCGGAATTTAAGGAAATTTTGCGAACGTGTCAATGCGCGAGTGCCTTAAGCAGGCAACCCCTTTCGCGCGACTGTTTCCATCACATTGCAGAAACGATCGAGCTCGCCCAGCGTCGTGTAAACATTTGGCGTAATGCGCAAGCCCTGGAATTCTTCGTGGATGATCGGCGTGGTGAAAATGCGATGCTTGTCGAACAGATAACTTCCGATTGCGCTCGGATTCATACCTTCTATATCCACGTTGGCGATGGCGCATGATTGCTGCGGATCGAATGAGGTGTTGAAGCGAACCTTTGGCACGTCTTTAAGCCGGTTCATCCAGTAACGGGAGAGATACCTGAGCCGCGCTTCTTTTCGTTTGCCACCGATGCCATTGTGAAACAGTAACGCTTCGCCGATTGCTAATTTGGGCGCAGCCGAATGTGTGCCAATCTCTTCAAACTTGCGTATGTCATTCGCCTGTTTTGATTCGGCGGCCATCAGCGGCCAAATCTTCGCAATCTTGTCGCGCTTGACGTAAAGCAAACCCGTACCCTTCGGCGCATAGAGCCATTTGTGCAGGCTCGTTCCGAAGTAGTCGCAGCCGAGGTCTTTCTGTTTGAAATCAAACTGCGCGAAGGAATGCGCGCCATCGACGATGGTTTCGATTCCCTTTGCGCGAGCCATCTCGCACACGGCTTTCACCGGCGTGATCTGGCCGGTGATGTTTACCTGATGGGCCATCAGAATCAGCCGCGTGCGGTTGGTGATTCCCGCTTCAAATGCAGCGAGGATTTCCCCGAGGTTCTTTGGCGGAATCGGTATCTTGATCAATTTGAGGACCAAGCCCTCGCGCTTCTCACGCTGACGCAAGGTCGTCAGCATGCGCGGGTAGTCCTGCGTCGTCGTCAGAATCTCGTCGCCGGATTTGAAGTCCATGCCCATCAGCAAGACTTCGAGCGACTCAGAGGCGTTACGCGTGATGGCAATCTCTTCGCGATCGCAGCCAAACATTTCTGCCAGGCCCGTGCGAATTGTTTCCGACTGCGGCTCGAGTATCTGCCACATCGTGTAAGCGGTGGCGTCTTCCTGTTGCCAGATGTAACGCACCAGCGCTTCCGTGACGATGCGCGGGCTGGGCGAAACGCCACCGTTGTTTAGATTGATGATGCCGCGCGTGACAGAAAATGAATTTTGAATGACGGCCCAGTAGTCTTCATCCAGCGCCGCTTGTGCAGGCGTCAGATGCGCGATGCTCTTCGAGGCTGCGACGACCTCTTTAAGGAGCGACGCAACAGTTGCAGAAGAAAGCGCCGCGAGGCCCAGACTCTTGCCGGCCAGCGATAGGAAGTTGCGACGGTGGTAATCTTGAGTGTTCCTCATGGGGACTTATCTTTTGATTTTGAATCTAACCTTGGAGGGTTGAAGTAGTAACCCGGAGGTGTTATGACATGCAACTTCTCTTTGCCAGGTACTTCGGCGGCTTTCACATCGACCTTGCGAAAACCTGTTTTTCCGCTCCCGTTTGTGGATTGATAGCCGATGACGAACTGGCCGTTGAGGTCATGAACAATCTCATCTACCGCTCTCGACAACTCACCAACGTTTTTTGGAAGAAAGAGACGACCACCACTCTCCTCCGCTACGCTTCTTAAAAATCCTTCCGCAACTTCTCGCGGACTCGGTCGCACAAGACCAGCATGACTGTCCAGTAAGGTAACAATGCCAATGACAAATACCTGAACATTTGTTGTGTGCAGAAATTTGATGAGGTCTTCTCGTTTGTAATAGCTCGCCCTGTCCTCACCGTCGGTTATGAATATGACCGCCTTCCGATGGCCGCTCTGTTCATGTTTTGCGGTGTGGTCCACCGCGATGTATAATGCATCGATAACCGCTGATTGCCCACCTTCGATTCTGATTCCTTTCAGACTAGCTAGCAAAAGCGCGGCATCCGCTGTGAAGTCCTGAATTTTTTCGATCTTGTCACTGCTAATGAAACGTTCGATGAACACTTCGTCGGCGGCTCGTTTCCTTTCAATTATTATCTGCGCGGCCGTCAGAGCCGGGGCCATCAATTGCTTAAAGGATCCCGAGGTGTCAATTGCGATACCAAAATCGATGGGCCTTTGGTCTCGTTCAAGCAACAATAGCGTCTGTTCGACCTTGCCTTCGAAAACCTTAATGTCCTCTTTTCGAATCTCATCGAGCGAATGATCAGACTTGTCGGTAACAATCAAGCTCAAGCTGACTTGGGCCGCCGATGGGGTGCTTGGATTTGGTGGAATATTCTGTGAAACGAACGAAGTGTTAACAACCAACGTCAGGAGCGTGGCAGAGATAGTGACCATCATTCGTGATTGTTTCATGCGATCCTCTCTGGTAGATCTATTCAGGATTGTTCTCACATGATGATTAATGAGCTTTGTAAACGACCTCGCCGCCGATAATCGTCATCAGGCATCGCGTTTTTAGAATTTCCGCCTCAGGAATCTTCATGATGTCAGCCGAGAGAATGGTAAAGTCTGCCAATTTTCCCGCCTCAATCGAACCGCGCAGATCTTCTTCAAAAGCAGCGTACGCAGCCCAGATCGTGAACATCTTGATTGCCTGTTCGCGCGTAAGCGCTTCTTCCGGATGCCAACCTTCGCCCGAAAAGCCTTTCATGTCTTTGCGCGCAACCGCTGCGTAGAATTCAATCATCGGCTCGCCACGTTCGACGGGAGCATCGGAACCACCGGGAATAATCGATCCGGCTTTAACGAAGCTCTGCCACGCGTATGCGCCCTTGAGTCGCTCAATGCCCAGACGCGCAGGCGCAAAGTGCAGATCGCCAATCGCATGCGAGGCTTGCATTGAGGGAATGATGCCGAGCTTCGCAAACCGCGGAATATCAACCGGGTTGACGATTTGTGAATGCTCAACGCGCCAACGCGGCGACTTGATCTGCCACTGCTCTTTCGGCACCGCTTTCATTGCTTTCTCATACTCATCGATGATGAAACGGTTGCCGAGATCGCCAATCGCATGCGTCTGCACCTGGATGCCTTTGCGTAACGCGTCCTGGAGTATTGGTTGCAGAGTTTCTTGCTTGATCGTAAGGAAACCGGAAGTGTCAGGCTTATCAGAATAGGGAGCCAGCAACGCCGCGCTGCGCGAACCAAGCGAGCCGTCAGCATAAAGTTTTATCGTGCGCACGGTCAGCCGATTACCGTAGGCGCCAATGATTGGGCCATCATGGAAAAGTCGTTCAGCTTCCGCACCGGGAGCGGATACAGCCTTATAAATACGAAGCTTGATCTGTCCGGCAGCGTAAAGTTTCTTGTACAGATCAATTTCCTCATAACTGCCGCCGGGATTCTGCACCTGAGTCCAACCTAAACTCACATCACGGTTCACACCCAACACGATTGCGCGTTCTTCATCAGTCGCGGTGGTTGCCGGAATGTAATGCCGCACCAAGCCTTGCGCAGCATCAAGCAACATGCCGTTTGGCTCACCGCTCTTGTCTTTTGATATTTCACCGCCGAAAGGACTGGGCGTGTTCTTATCAATTCCGGCGAGCTTCAAAGCGGCACTGTTCACTACTATGCCGTGACCATCTGCGCGCGTCAGAACAACCGGATTAACCGGCGCCACCTTGTCGAGGTCCCAGCGCGTGGGAAATACCGGCGGCCTCCAAAACGTTTCAATCCAGCCGCGGCCGGTGACCCACTCGCCAGCCTTTGTTTGGTCCACTCGCGCTTTAACTTTCGCCAGAAATTCTTCAAGGCTGTTGACCCCCTCGAGGTTGAGCGTCATCTCGCGAAAGCCGACGCCTTCAAGGTGATGATGCGCGTCAGTCATGCCCGGCACAACTGTCGCGCCCTTGAGATCCACGACGTGAGTGTCTTTGCCGACATACTTTTGTGCGTCGCCATTTGAGCCAACAAAAATAATGCGTTCGCTTTTTACAGCAACGGCTTCTGCTTTGGGTTGACGGTCGTTCACCGTATAGATGTTGCCGTTTCGTAAAACCAAATCGGCTGGTTGGATCTTTGTCGATGTATAGGAAAAGGTTAGCACTGTGCTCAGCGCCAGAAGTATTGATGCAAGACTTTTCATTACAGTCTTTCGAAAGCCAGCTATGAATTAGGCGCAGGGTTTTTGGCAGAACGGAAAATTTATATCACTGATCTGGAATATTGAGATAGAGCAATAAGACTCTTTGCGGCTGAGTACAAACGCTTGAAAACTTCAAGGTAAGCGGGACAAATACAGAAGCGGGAGCGGTTCTATGAAAGGGCTGTCAAGAAAAAAGTTTCACCTAAGCCGCCGAAAGTTCTCGACAACTAGCCACTCAACCCACCCGAAGCTGCTCAATGCACATTACTACGCCTCTTGTTGACCGT
>DASQPM010000063.1:0-2770 GCA_035643935.1 Pyrinomonadaceae bacterium
CACAATCATGTCGATCAAACCGTGTTCGTCGAGAAACTCGGCAGTCTGAAATCTCTCGGGCAAGTCCTGGTGCGTGGTTTCCCTGATAACACGCGGACCGGCAAAGCCGATCATGCTTCTGGGTTCGGCTAGAATGACATCGCCCAGCGACGCGAAGCTGGCCATGACGCCGGCTGTGGTCGGATTCGTCAGGACCGAGATGTAAGGAAGCCTGGCTTCTGCATGGCGAGTGAGTGCGCCGCTTGTTTTGGCCATTTGCATCAAGCTCAACATTCCTTCGTACATGCGAGCCCCGCCGGAAGCGGCAACGATGATGACTGCGCAGCGCTCGGCGGTTCCATATTCAATTGTGCGGGTGATTCTTTCGCCAACGACCGAACCCATGGTCGCGGCGAGAAAGCCGAAATCCATGACCGCGATTGCAACCTTGTAGCCGTCAAGAACTCCGTGTCCGCTGATTACAGCATCAAGAAGGCCTGTGATCTCCTGATACTTCTTGAGCCGATCTTTGTAGCTGACCATTCCCTGGAAACGCAAGACGTCTACTGATTTCAAACCGGCGTCCATTTCCACAAAAGAGTCCGGGTCGAGCAGATTCTGGATTCGCTCCTTGGCCGGTTGCGCAAAATGATAATCACAGCGTGGACAGATCCGCTGGTTCTGCGCGAGCTCGATCTCTGGCACAACCTCCGAACAGCCGGGACATTTTTGAAAAAGGCCGCGCGGAATCTCCTTCTTCTTTCCGCCTTCTGCCTTAATTGCCGGTTTTTTGAAGATGGCCATTGCAATTTATGCGCGCGCTGCCGTTGCAGCGTGAACAGAGATTGCGCCCGAGCGTTTCAAGATACGCGCGCACTCATTGAGGGTAGAACCCGTTGTAAGAACATCGTCGATTAATAGCACGCATAAGCCTCGCACGTCCGCATTCTTTCGTAAACGAAACGCGTTATGCAAATTTTCCATTCGCTCGGCACGATCGAGCGCGGTTTGTGTAGTTGTGTATCGAATGCGCTTTAGCACAGGCTTACACGGAATCGATATCTGTGCGGTTAACAATTCAGCAAGCAGACTCGCTTGATTGAATCCGCGTTCCCGCTGGCGAGTCGGGTGCAATGGCACGGGCACGATTATGTCAAATTCGCGGCCGCGAAGACGCTCATCGTCAAGCGCTGCGCAGAGCCACCGTGCCACGAGATGTCGCAAGTGAACCTGGCGGCCGTACTTAAAGTCATGGATGATCTGGCGGACGATACCGCGGCCTCGGTACGCGGCCACTGCTGCATCAAAGTAAATTGTGCGATGGGCGCAGTTGGCGCATGTGAACGCAGTCGCAATGGCGCCTTCGAAGGGCTCGGAGCATTGCTGGCAAAACGGTGCAACGAGACGAATGGCCTTTGCTTCGCATTGCTCGCAGAGATATTCGCCAGCTCGAGTCTTGCCGCCGCAGAGCGTGCATACCGGCGGATAAAGAAGCGAGGCGGCCGCTTCGAACAATTCAGACTTGCGAAGCGCGATCATATTTCACCCAGATGCGCATTATTACCCAGGTAACGGCGGCTACACCAAGCGGGATAATTCCCACCAGCAAATTCTTTCCCACCCAGGGAAGCGCAGGTATTCGCTGACGAGCTGCTAAGCTAAAAGTGCCACTGCTGAAGATCCATCCGGCGTGCAATCCAATTGACAGCCATAATGAATGAGTAAGCACGCGCGCGTCAGCAAGAATCCAGCCGATGAAGAATAACGTCGCCAGCGCGGAGGCCAGCATGATCGGATCCCCAATTCCGCCAAATGCATGGGCGATCGAACTGAAGCCGGACGTCCATGTTACTGTCTCGGATGTCCGCTCCGGAGCCTTTAGAAAATGCACTGCTGCAAAAATCACTGAAACGGCAAAGATGGCCATGTACTTCCGGCCGGTTCTGAGTAAAACGCCCAAAACGATGCCGCGAAAAAAAGCCTCTTCAATGAACGGAACCGTGATTGATGCCACAAGCATCTTGCCAAAGCGAGGCCAGGCAAAGCTGTGCCGAAACGCATAAGCGTGAAGTGAGATGAGTAGAACCCCGCAAAAGAGCAGGGGAACCACTGAGACAATAGCGCCAGCACACAGATCGCGGCCCCAGCGCGAACTAGGTGCAAGGCCCAAATCAGCCAGGCATCGCACGTGGCTTAACCGTAGCAACGGCCAGAGCAAAAGTACGGCGGCAACCAAAAGGGCGCGATGAAAGAATGTTTCGAAATCGTACTTTGCCAGAAAAGAAAATACGCCGTGCGCTGCAAGCGACTGAGCAGACCAAAAAAGTATCGGCGCAAGAATCGCTCCGATGACGACCGTCGCAATAAAATATGCCGCCAATTTAATTACGTCTTTCAAAGCCGCTAATGTAAGGTTTCACTGCGATGCCGATTCAACACATATGGACGGACAGAAATCAAGACGGCAGAAAGCGCGAAGTACGCGCGACGAAGTTCGGCGGCGCATGGCGGCTTCAGGCGAAAATGGCCGGCGACCCTGACTGGGCATACTACGATCGTCCGTTGCTGGAGGACTTGCTAACATTGAAAGAAATTCTTGAGCGAAAATACCAACGGCGACGCGCTTCAGTCGAGGACGTTGCCTCAATCGAGAAGTTAATCCAGGAACAGGGCGCCTATGAGTGACGCTTGGAAAGCGGGACATTGCTTCGAGCTGCGCTAGTTGATTGGGCTCATGACTGAATGGAATACAAAAGCTCTGATTGAAGCCGACAAGCGATTCGTCTGGCAC
>DASQPM010000064.1:0-2608 GCA_035643935.1 Pyrinomonadaceae bacterium
GCTTCCATTAATCCGGGAAACTCAGGTGGTCCATTGCTCGATTCCCATGGTCGCATGATTGGCATCAACTCGCAGATTCTTTCGCCTTCAGGCGCGTCGGCAGGCGTCGGTTTTGCCGTTCCGGTGAATATTGCCAAGCGCATCGTTCCCGAACTTGTTCGCTCTGGGGAAATTCGCCGGCCCAAGCTGGGCATCGGCACACGCGATGTGGAGTTACTGAAAAGCCAGGTTGAGCTTCCGGTTTCAGAGGGCGTAGTAATTTTGCAGGTACTGCAAGGTGGCCCGGCCGCAAACGCGGGACTGCGCGGCATAACACAAACAGAGAATGGTGATTATGAAGTTGGCGACGTCATAGTCGGCATTGACAACGAAAAGGTTGAGAATACCGACGGCCTTTATCGCATACTCAACAAGCACGCGATGGGCGAACAGGTTCAAGTACAAATTGTGCGTAATGGCCGTCGCGCTTCCGTGCCGGTTCGTCTGACAGAAACGCCGGATATACGGCGCCGATAAAAAAGGGGATAGGGGGTCGGGTGTAGGGTTTAGCTAACTCTTGTTGCGCACGGTGCGTGAGGTTCGAAAACCTACGCCCAACACCCTAGACCCAACACCCTTCTTCCCGTGGATCAAACCAACCACTTCTTCAATCTCGGTTACGGCTGGCTCTGCAAACATTGCAGCGCCGAAGATGCCGAGCGCCGGCGACAAATGCAGACTGGACCACTCTCTGCTTCGCATTCGACTGGAAAAGTAAATTCAGGTTTGCCGCTCGCAAGTTGGATCGACTCATCGCGTCAGGGTTTAACTTGTCGGCGATGTGGAATTGCGAAAACGATTACTGGCTCCCGGTAATGGTCACGGCAAGTGTCCGAAAACTTTAGGAACGTCTGAGCAAGTTGTTCAAAACGGCGTGGTTTCTTCCCCTCCCTTTGGGAGGGGTTAGGGGAGGGTGCGAAGCTTGACGCGCACAAGCCCGCGCCCCAGCCCTCTCCCAAAGGGAGAGGGAGAAAGCCTTCAGATTTGAAGCATTTTTGACATCAAAGGAAATTGTTCCGGTAATCAATCAAGCTGCGACGAATTACATTGCGCGCTTCTTCGGCGTCGTATGCGTCAACAATCTCAACGCGGCGCGGCGCATCACCCGGGAATTGTTTGTAACTGAGAAAGTAATGCTTCAGCCGGTCGACCAACGCTTTCGGACACTCCGCGATGTCGCGAATGTGACCATAAGCAAGATCGGACTCGAGTATGGAAATGATCTTGTCGTCGGCCTGCTCACCGTCGATCATGCGCAAGCCTCCGATTGGTTTAGCCCTTAAAAAGAAGTTGCCCTGCGCGAAAGTCTTTTCAGTTAAGACACAAATGTCCATCGGATCGCCGTCGCCTTTGATATCGCATGCTCCAGTCCGTTCGGCGCAAAGCTTCGCTACTTCGTCACCGCAGAAAGTTTGCGGAATGAAACCATAAAGCGATGGGCACATAGAAGAAAATCGTTGAGGGCGATCGACGTGCAGGTGTCCGGACTGCTTGTCGAGTTCATACTTCACCGCGTCAGTTGGCACAATTTCGATATAAGCATTGACAGTTTCCGGCGCGTCCTTGCCCGGCGTCAGGCCATGCCAGGGATGCGCTTGAAAGAGCCGCCCTGAAGTTCGTTTTGTTTCGTCGTTGTCTGACATTCGCCGTACAGAAATCCTACCGGGATGATTTGTAGTGAATCACTTTAACTTCTTCCAGCGTAACCAGGCCGTCCTTGATCATCTCATCCAATTGCGGCATAAACGCCTTCACTTTTTCGAGACTGTCAACAATCTCAACCACTATCGGCAAATCCTCAGACAGCCGCAGAATTTTTGCCGTGTGCAGAATGCTGTTGCGGCCAAAACCCATTGCGCCACGCAACACCGTCGCCCCGGCAAGGCCCGCTTCGCGAGCTTTCAAGACGATCTCTTCATAAAGCGGCCGGTGGCCGCAACGATCACTTTCGCCGACGAAGATGCGCAGCAGATAACCTTCTTCCGGAATGTTCATCAGAATAAACCTGCCAGCCGGTAGCCAGCCCAAACCAGAAACAACCCGGCAACATTCGACGCGGCGATATTAATCAGCGCCAGCAGCACTTCACCATCGCGAAGCAGCGTGAAAGTTTGCAGGCCGTATGAGGAAAAAGTTGTGAATCCACCCAATGGCCCAATGAAGACCATGCTTCGCACTGTAGGACTGGTAAGAAAACGTTCATACATCAAGTAGAACAAGGCGCCGGCGAGTATGCAGCCGGACGCATTCACAGCCAACGTTCCGTAGGGAAAGGTTTCGCCGTAACGCTTAGCGACCGCGCCGGATAACCAGTAGCGCAAGAGCGTTCCCGCGAATCCAGCCACTCCGATCCAAATTATCCTTGGCATGGAGGCGTAGTCTACCAGATCACGATGGTTCAGCCGTGGTGCTACAATTATCGGGTAGTAGGTCAGTTTCGCTGCAAATGTCCGATAAACTTTAGGAAGCTCTGAACAAGTGGTCAACTCCTTGGAGTGCGGCGGCCGGGCGCCGCTTTGGTCCGCGGCGACTAGTCGCCGCATCGTTGAATCAACTCAAGCAGGCGTGG
>DASQPM010000065.1:0-2505 GCA_035643935.1 Pyrinomonadaceae bacterium
ATTTTGCGATTGCAGGAATTCGGCACGCGACTTCCAGGGGCAGGGCTGCAAACTGCCGACCGCCAGAAGTAATGCCGGCAGCTTCGCGCCGCGACTTGATATGAAGCTTACCAGCTTCGGGAAACTCTCTTCGAACGGGCCTTGTCGTCCCTTCGGATACCATATGAAGTGGCCGATGCCGAGCGATGCGAAATCTTCGCCTTGGTTCCATGAAGTCAGGCCGGCAATAGTTCCATTACACTCATTTTGCCAGACTCTTTTCCCAACTTTCAAAGCGTCGCTGTGCGAGATCGCCATGCCGGTTACGGTGTTCGGCCAGAGTGCAATCAGTCCAGTGGCTACCATTGCAAATGGCAAGCCGCCGCCGCCGAATCGATGGCAAAGCTGTTTTCTTGACGTGCGGCATTTATCCATTAGCGTGCGACTTTCTGCGACGACCAACCTTAAACTAGAGCGGCGCGGAAACACGATCTTATGAAACGTTTTATTGTTATTATCAGCGCATCCTTACTTGCACTCCCATTGTTCGGGCAAGACAAATCACCACAGCTCAAAGACACAAAGGACAAGGTCAGCTACAGCATCGGCATGCAGATCGGATTTAATCTCGGCCGGCAAAAGGTGGACATTAACCCCGATATCCTGGCCGCCGGCATTAAAGACGCCATTGCCGGCAAACCGCAACTTACGCCCGACCAGGTCAAGGATATCATGGCCCAATTCGAAAAAGACATGGAAGCGAAACAGAAACAGCTAGGCGAAAAAAACAAAACTGACGGCACGAAGTTTCTTGAAGACAACAAGAAGAAACCCGGAATGAAAACGACTGCGAGCGGTTTGCAGTACAAGGTCGAGAAAGAAGGAACCGGAGCGCAGCCCAAGCCCACCGACATGGTGACAGTGAATTACCGGGGCACTCTGATCGATGGGACGGAGTTTGACAGTTCGTACAAGCGCGGCCAACCGGCGACATTTCCGGTTAACGGAGTGATCAAAGGCTGGACCGAAGCGCTTCAATTGATGAAGCAGGGAGCAAAGTATCAGTTGTTCATTCCCTCGACCCTCGCGTATGGCGAGCGTGCAATGGGTCCGGACATCGGTCCGAACTCGACCCTGATTTTTGACGTCGAATTGCAGGATGTGAAACCGCCGCCAACACCTGCGCCACAGGGTGCTTCGCAGGGCTCTCCGAAGGTTCCTGCTCCGCCGTCACCGGCGCCCACCAAGAAGTAACGCGAAGCGACGCTCAAGGAGCGACGGCTTGGCAGCCGTCGGTTTTAGAGGTGACGGCTGGGAAGCCGTCACTCCTTGAAAACTGATTCCCACTGCAGCGCTGGGGCATCACCCCACAAACCTTCCAAGCTGTAGAAGGCGCGTTTGTCGCGATGAAAAATGTGGACGACTACTTGCAGATAATCGAGCACCATCCATTGGCTGGCGGGAAATCCGTCAACTGCCACAGGTCGCAGCGAATATTGCTCGCGTAAGTGTGTCTCAATTTCGTTGGCAATCGCTTTGAGTTGAGGTTCGGACGTGCCCGAGCAGATCACGAAAAAGTCCGTAAAGCTCGAAATGCCGCGCAAATCCAACAGGACAATGTCCTCCGCCTTTTTGTTCGAGGCGAGTTCAGCGCAGGTTTTTGCTAGATTTTCTGGCGTTATTGCGATTGCTCCCGGTAAAGTTTTTTGCGCTGAATAATTTGGTCCACCGAGTCGGGTACGAGATACCGAATCGATTCCTGTTGCGCAACTCTCCGCCTAATTTCAGTAGCGGAAATATCGATACGACGATGGATCAACTGGTAAGAATGTGAGGGTTGTTTCCCGCTGCGGTCGAGAACCACAAAGCGAACGATCTTCTCCAGTTCGGCGAAGCGATGCCACTGCGGCAGTTGCTCAACATTGTCTTCACCGATCAGGCAGTAGACGGACGCATCGCATTCACGGCGGCGAATTTCCTCGACCGTGTCGATTGTGTACGAAGGCGGTGGTCGCAGCAGCTCACATTCATTGGCTTCAAACTCCGGCTCGCCTTTGATCGCCGCTTGCAACATTTCCAATCGTACTTCGCCACTCGCGACCGGAGCGGACTTCTTGAGAGGGGAAATCGCTGCCGGCACCAGGATGACTTTGTCGAGGTCGAGCGCTTCAATCGCTTCGCGGGCGAGAATCAGATGCGCGTGATGGACCGGGTCGAAGGTGCCGCCATAGATCGCGATCTTCTTCAATCTCCCAACGGTTAAACGCTCAACCCGCAACGTTCAACTAAAAGCGTTCTATCTGAATGCGCGTACGAACGGTTTCATTGATGAAAAGCTCGCTGAGCTGTTGCGATTCCAACTGGTTCAAAGAATCTGCGTTCGTCGCACAATTTTGGAGCGCGCCCTTTGTGCAATCTGTTTCCGCTGTTGGGCTGCTCAGATAGACTGAGGTGCCACATCGGCCGGCAATCGTGAACTGAGCGCCCGGCGCATCGCGATTTCCGTGTTGTGTTTGTGAAGTGCGA
>DASQPM010000066.1:0-4555 GCA_035643935.1 Pyrinomonadaceae bacterium
ATTTCACTCACAGTTCAAATCATTAGAAGTTAGAAATCACCACAGAGACACAAAGAACACAAAGGACGCACAGAGAGTCAGTTATCGTAGCCCAAAATCTTCCTTCGAATGCCATCCTTCAAAACAACAACATTGAAGTTCATCAGTAACCCCAACCTATAACCACCAATTTTAAGATACGTCAACAATTGTGCCTCATGTATAGGTGCCAGCGCTTCGACCGATTTGACTTCAACTACGATCTGACGGGCCACCACGACATCCATTCGATAGCCGCAATCCAATCGAAGGCCCTTGTAATCCAACGGCAGTGGCCATTCTTTTTGAAAAGGTATGTGACGAATGAACAGCTCTCTATACAGGCATTTACGATACGAAGATTCCAGCAAGCCCGGACCTAGCATGCGGTGGACTTCGAGCGCTGCCCCGATTACTTCGTAGCTGAGTTTATTCAGAGCCTCATTCATGCCCTTCTCTGTGCGTCCTTTGTGTTCTCTGTGTCTCTGTGGTGCACACGATACAAACGGTGGCACTTGTAATCGAAACAGCGATTCAACATGATCAGGCACAGGCACTGCACTTGTCATCGCTTTGGGATTCTGGGTGATGATCATTCCGATGCAAAAATCCTTTTAGAACGTGGGGCGCTTTTAAAACACCAGCTTCAATTGCGCGAACAACGAGTACAGCGGCTTGCTCGGATTGATCACGTCCGGCTGACAAAAGTCGCCGACATTCGGCGGACAATTGCGCGAGCGGTCAGTAAAAATATCGCGAAAGCCGCGACCCGTCTGCAGCGTTGAAGCGCCAAACGTAATCGTGACGTTGTTGATTAGAAACGGCCGATAGGCCACGCCTAAACTGTAATCCCAACCAATGTCATGACGAATATGATTTTGAAACAGCACATACTCGAGCGGCTCGGTGCGATGAAAGCGCAGGTAGTTGACATTGAAAACCGTCTTGATGCGCTGTGTCAGTTCCACATCGACACCGGCGTTGTAAATATAAATTCCGGGATTGACAAAGTTTGCCTGGCCCTGCGTTTTACTGCTGCGCAAGCTGGGCAGGATGCTGTTGGGTTGGACCAGGCCCACGCCCGTTTGCGTCAATCGAATACCGTTGCGGTTCCAATATGAGAACTGGCCGCCAACAAAATTTGGATCGTCAAAGATCGCATCAAACCCGGTTGCCTTATTGTCTGTCGGATTCGAATCGCCCTGCGCCCAGAAAAACGAGCCCTTGAACCTCAGAAAGTCTTTGTCTACCGACGCCTCCAACGCAGCCATGTTGGATCGAACCTCAACACGCTTGCCGGCAATAGGGTTGCGCGTGTCGTGACCAAACGCATAGTAATAGGAATGCGTCAGATTCAATCGGCCGATATGCCCGTCACCGTTGAATCCAAGATACGCTACCTTGATGGCATGCGGTCGCACGTCCCCGATTAACGCCGGACGCACCAGAAATCCATTCCGGTCATACTCGATGCTGCTGCGATCGTCGTTGAAATGAAAACTGCCTTCGATGGTGTAACCCTTGCGAATGAAGTCTTGCCGAAAAATGTTGGCGACGTAAACGTTCTGGTGGCGCGTGTCGAAGCGATTCAGGCCGCTGTTGGTGTCCTTCTCGAGCATTGAGAAATAAGCCGCGTTGTATTGAATGCGATTGTTATCAGCCGACCCAAAAAAACGCAGCCCGAGGTTATTGTCAGAAAAAATGAAACCGCGAAAGTCGGAAACAAAAGGCTGAATGCCCGCGCGCACGGAGACGAAATCGTAGTTGGCACTCAAATCTGCAAGCTTTACTTCCGCGAAGGCTTCTTCAAGTGAAACCTGTGTATCGGTGCGAATGGTACCGCGGCGCACGTCGATATTGACGACGCCATTCTCGCGCGCGTTCAGATAGTTTGGAATGCTGAAAGTAGGCGAGATCTTGATGGCCCAGTCGCGCGGTTTGAAAGTTGAATTGCCATGGAACAATTCAAAACTGAGCTGTACCGTCTCGCTGGCAGCCAACTGTTCCGGCCGCCCAAAAAACTCGGCACTTACCGGCTCATCGCTGCTAACGTCTGAAGGTGTCGGCGCGCGGCGCTGTTCGACAGTAGTAGTATTCACCGCGGAAAGAACCATGAACAGCTTGTTGCCGCGAATGGGATAGTCGCCTTTCAACACGCTTTGATTGTAGGGATCCCACCAGCGTCCGCGCTTGAAAGGAATGTCACGGCCGCGCGCCGCCCGATCGCCGTAGCGATCGTATTCGGGAAAACCAATGCGCCAGCGATCGCGCGCTTCGCGTCGATCCTGACTGGTCTGCGGTTCTGAAGGAACGGTTTCAGCGCCTGCGTGGCCGGTGGGCTTGTCGCCAGGCGCGCGTGGTATTTCTTTTATTTCAACCTGGTCCAGGGGAATGTCAATGACTGTTTCTTTGCCGGCTTCGATGATTACGTTCTCAAGTGCTTCGCCGCGCGCAATCGTGAAGTCACCATAGTTTTTGTCTTTGTCAAACTTCGCCGCTTGCGGCGCACCAACTCGCAAGCGATAAGCGCCCGGCAACAATGAAAAGGAATAGTGTCCGTCGGCTCCGCTGCGAACGCGTTTCCATTTCCCGGTTACCTGATTTGTAACGATGACAACAACGCCCGCGCTCGGAGCTCCGGAAGCGACGCGTACAGTTCCCCGCAGTCGACCGGTGCCTTGTGCAAATCCTGACGCAACGAAGAACGGCGTCGACAATGCCGCAGCTGCAACCAGAAATAACCAGAAACTCCGCCAATTCGTCATGCGTTAGCTCAGGGATTGGGGTGCTTGCCTTGTAGCATACGAGTGACACTCAAGCAACGAAAATTTGCGACGGAATGAATCTACTGGGCACTGAGACTTTGTGATACATTGTGCGCCGGTTCTCCAAAAAAAGCGTCGCGCGAAATTCCGTAATGGTTTCAGGTTCACATCTCCGCTTACGAACGCTGATTGTGGTAGCTGTTAGCGTGCTTTTGCTTCTGGCGACGTCGCTTCGTTCAAAAAAAGTTTCCGCTCAATCCGCTGCGCCCGTCCTCATCAGCCAGGAAACCTCCACGCGCGCGATTGCGTTCGATTCAGTGACCCAACAGCACGAACCGTTTTCCACCAGCGTGCCCGTAAAGTTTGGCGCCGACAACCAAACCCGCGTCATGCTGTTCGTAATGAATTTCAATTTGCTACCGGGCGATACTGTCGCAGACGTTAGCGTTGACGCTGAAGATGCCGCGCACAATTCATATCATTTGCCGGTAGAATACATCGGCGCGGTCCCTGACCAGCTCTGGGCCACGTCGCTGGTGGTGCGCTTGAGCGACGCGCTTAAGGATTCCGGCGACGTGTTGATCGGAATAAACTACCACGGAGTTGCAAGCAATCGCGTGCGCGTCGCCATTGGCCATATCGGCGGGGGGCCACCTGACGATGATGGCGCGCACGCTACTCCAGGTTCAGCGTCTCCCCCACCACCGCCCGCGCCGAACGCGACGGCCGGCAATCTAACTTCAGGCGAAGTTCAGACGATTATTAGCCAGGCCGTTTCAGCAGCGCTGGCCTTGAATCACAACGTAACTGTGGCCGTCACCGATCGCGAAGGGAATGTGCTGGGCGTGTTTGTGATGACCGGGGCGCCTGCGACTACGACGATTCGCAGTGTTGGATTGGCAGGCCGTGGACTCGAAAACACGACTGTCCCGGCAACAATCGCGGCCATTTCAAAAGCGGGAACCGGCTCGTTGTTCAGCACCAGCGGAAATGCGTTCACCACGCGCACTGCCGGCTTTATCATCCAGGAACACTTTCCGCCGGGTATTGATTTTCGTTCCGGTGGTCCATTGTACGGCGTGCAGTTTTCCTCGCTGCCCTGTTCTGACATCAAGAGGCCGGCTTTGCCGCTGGGGCTTTCGGGCGATCCGGGCGGCCTGCCAATTTACAAAGATGGCATGGCAGTTGGCGGCGTCGGCATCGAGGGCGACGGCGTGTACACGGTCGATCGAGACCCCGCCGATTTCGATCAGCCTTTTGAAGAAGTGATCGCCGCCTCAGCGGTGCGCAGCTTTGAAGCGCCTGCGCTTATTCGCGGCGACAACATTTTGGTTGATGGCATTCGTCTGCCGTACACGAATGTCACGAGCCCGCCGGCGCCCGCAACTATTGCTTTCGGAAGTCTTCCCGGTGTCGTTCCAATCGCGTTTCCGATTCGAAGCGCGCAAACGTCCGCGTTCGTGCCTGCCTTGGTCGGTGGCATCAGCGGCGAAGTCGACACTCGATTCTTTCCTTTCGTAGCCGGTTCAGTGCCCGCTGCCGGCCTGACTGCCGGCGACGTGCAAACCGTCATTGAGCACGCGGCGCAACAAGCCAACATCACCCGCGCTGCGATTCGGCAACCGCTCGGGAGCAACGCGCGTGTGACCATTGCGGTGGTGGACGCTTCGGGAAATGTGCTCGGTGTATTTCGTCAACAGGATGCGCCGGTGTTCGGCTTTGATGTCGCTGTGCAAAAAGCGCGGACAGCCGCCTTTTATTCAAACATGAAC
>DASQPM010000067.1:0-9567 GCA_035643935.1 Pyrinomonadaceae bacterium
TACGCGATAGGCCCCGAGCTTGTTGATTGATTGAGGCGTCAAACCGATATGGCCCATCACCGCAATCTCTTCGTCCACCAAACGTTTTACAAGCTGCACGCGTTTGTGACCGCCTTCGAGTTTGACTGCTTCGGCACCGCCTTCTTTCACCAACCGCAAGGCGTTTCTTACTGCATCGTCGGCGCCGGTGTGAAACGAACCATAGGGCATGTCGGCAACCAGCAACGCGCGTTGCACCGCGCGCCGCACTGCTTTCAAGTGAATCAAAATTTCATCGAGCGTCACGGGCACGGTGTTGCCATAGCCCAGCACGACGTTGCCTAAACTGTCGCCCACGAGAATGATGTCGATGCCTGCTTCATCAACGATGCGAGCCGTCGGGTAATCGTAGGCAGTCAGACAGACCAATCGTTCGCCGCGTTGTTTGCTTGCCTTCAGCGACGGCGCGTTAACTTTTTCGGGGCGTTCAGGCTTCAGATACGGCATATTTCAGCTCTCTGGCTACGCTCGGTGGCCGCTAGATTGCCATTTTACCGGCAGATTTGAAATGTGTAAGGCTTGTTAGCAAGTGGCCGCCATTATAACGGCAAAAGCAAAAAAAGGGGAAAAAGGAAAGGGAAACAAAGGGGAATTGCTCAAGAAGTTCAGAGTCCAACCTTTAGGTTGCTGGCTTCAAAAGAGCAAGCTAAGCTTGGGCTCTAAACTACGGGCGCCACAGCTTTACGTCAGAATCATCACCCAACCCCTCAAGTAATTCGCTGACGGTCTTGTTTAGTTTCGGATGAACGAGCGTTGGCGCAAGCTCATTTAAAGGAACAAGCACAAAACGGCGGCGATGCAAACGCGGATGGGGCAACGTCAGAAACTGTGTATCGCTCACTTCGTTTGCATAGAACAGAAGATCGAGATCGATCGTGCGCGGAGCCATATCAGCGTCGCGCGTGCGGCCAAGTGAATACTCGATGCGCAGCAACCGCGCCATTAATTCTTCCGGACGCGGAAGTGTATTGCCGCGCAACTCCGCCACCATGTTTAGGAAAGCTGGTTGCGCGAATGTTTCCACTGGTTCGGTTTCATAAATCTGCGATAGTCTGATGACTTCAAGATTGGCATCAAGCATCCCGCGAACGCCGAGCAACAAATTGCCTGCGCGGTCGCCAAGATTTGAACCGAGACTGATGTAGGCGTTCATAAGTTAATAACAACTTTTTGGAGTGTGGCGGCTTGACGCCGCTTTTCGGTTGCCCTTTCCAAGCTACGGGTAAGGGCATAAGGTATCCATCTTCTTGTAGTACCAGTGCCGTACTGATTTTCGAACTGAGCCAATTATACTCTGACATAAAGACTGTTCGGCTTAGAATCGCAAAGCGGCGTCAAGCTGCCGCACTCCAAACTTATGTCCCAACTCCGCACACTCATCTGGCTTAAGTGGGCTCTGTTCCGCAATTCCATGCGCAAGTCAAAAGCGGTTGTGAATCGCCTGGCGTCTGCGCTGACAATGCTCGTCGCCCTGGCGCTATCATTGCTGATTGCGATTGGTCTTGGTGTTGCCGCGTACGCATTGACCGCGCCCGGCGTTGGCATCGACACTCAAGCATTCATGCCTCCACATCGTGGCGGCGGCAATGGAGTTCCCTCTGTCGAATTCATCCTCTTTTCAATCTTTTCTTTGTGCTACCTGCTATGGGCCACGTTGCCATTGAGTATCGGCGGTGGGCGCCAGTTTGATCCCGGCAACTTGCTGCTTTATCCGATCAGTCTGCGCAAACTCTTCGCCCTCGATTTCCTCAGCGAAGTTGCCACCTTGCAATCTCTCTTTGCGATACCAGCAGTGGTTGCGGTTGGGATTGGTGTTGGACTGGCCACCGGAAAGATGGCTGCCGCCGTTTTGATTGCGTTCGTTGCGGCTGCATTCGGCGTTGCTTTGTCGAAATGGGTTTCCACATCGATCGGCTCACTGATTCGACGCAAGCGCACTCGCGGCGAAACCGTACTGGCGCTGGTTGGTGCAATTGCCGGTTTGGGTGGCGCCCTATTTGGTCAGATTGCGCCTGTAATTTTTCGTCACGCTGATTCAATTACCGCGCTTCGCTGGACACCGCCCGGCGCCGTTGCTTACGCACTCACTCGCGGCCTGCGTCCTGGGCATGCGGTTGAATACCTTTTGGTTTTGAGTCTGCTCGGTGCTTATACGTTTGTTTTAGTAGCAATTACTTATTGGTTGGCGCTTCGTGCCACGCTCGGCGGCGGAGCAACAAAAAGAAAACGACAGCGCGCAGTCGAATCTGACCGAACGTACACGGGCTGGAACTCTCCATTCACCTCTCCTGAACTCTCGGCCATCATCGAGAAGGAGCTGCGCTACGCGACGCGCAACGCACAGCTGCGCATGATGACGCTGATGCCGTTGATACTCATTGTCATTCGCTTCATGAACAGACGGCGTTTCGGTGCGCCGCGCATTGGCACGGATACCATCGGGCCTGCCGGAGACTTCTTCAACTATAGTGGGGGCCTAATGGCGACGACCGGAATTCTTTACGTGTTTCTGATTCTTGCCGGCCTTTTTTGCAACCAATTCGCTTTCGACCAGGCCGGCATGCGTACATTGATACTCTCGCCGGTCGATCGCAAAAAAGTGCTGTTGGGAAAAAACATTTCGATGTCACTACTTGCGCTTGTATTCTGCAGTGGCTTGCTGGTAATCAATCAACTTGTTTTCCGCGACCTGACTGGCGGCGCGTTGCTGTTTGCGGCACTTAGTTTTATCGCTTTTGTTTCACTGATGTCGCTAATAGGAAACTGGTTTTCGATTCACTTTCCCAAACGCATGAAGTTTGGCAAACGGCTGAACGTTTCCGGAGTGGTCGCCTTCTTATTGATACCGATAATTATGTTGCTGGCGCTGGTTCCGCTGGCAGCTACAGCCGCCGGTTACATGACGCAGAGCGTCCTGGTTGAGTATGTTACACTCGCAGTTCTGGCGGCTCTTTCACTTGGTTTCTATCTGATGTTGCTTCCTTTTCAGGGCGAAGCAGTTCAGAAAAGGGAACTGGAAATACACGAGGCCGTGAACGATCCGGGGAACGATTGATATCGAGCTCATTCGGCGCACACAAATGGCTCGCAGAAAATTTCGTAGTAACCAGCGACACGAACCAACCACCGAGCGCTCATTCCAGGAGTACTTCCTCTCGACCCCTGCCCCGGCAACTTCGCGCACAGAACTGTTGCGCCTGATCCGTGGCGGTGAAGATACTTTTCTCGAGCTTAAGGTAAAGCTCTCAAACACTGAAAAAATAACGCAAGAAATCGTCGCGCTGGCCAACACTGGCGGGGGCGTGATCGTTTTTGGCGTTAACGACCAACTGCGCATCGAGGGAGTTGATAACCCCGAGAGCGTTCAGGAAGAGCTGGTCAGGATCTGCCGCGAAGACATCGAGCCGCCGCTTTTTCCTTTTGTTGATCGCATTGCTTTCGATAACGGCCGCCGCGTTGTGGCGCTCGACATTGAAGGGAAACGGCGCCCTTATCGCACGCATGACGGCCGGTTTTACTTGCGCATCGGCGACGAAAAACGCGAGGCCACTCCTGAAGAGCTGGCCGAACTGCTGGACGAGTCACGGCCGTTGACGTTTGAAAATCTGCCGGCGCTGGGAGCGACCATTAAGGATATCGATGAGGCGCACCTTTGGAGTTTCCTGCGCGAATTCGAAGGCGATGCTTTTGATAACGCGCGAGCCAGCGGCTACCCAACCGGTGAAGTGCTCGAACGCGATCTGTTAATGGCCACTCAACTGGCCGGTGAACTAACGCCGACCGTGGCCGGGCTGCTTTTGTTTGGCCATGACCAGCGCGTCGCAGAGCTGCAGCCGCGTTCACTAATTGTGGCTACGCGCTTTGGTGGTGAGTCAACTCTGTCTCCTGTGATCGAGCGCATCACGATGGCTGGCAACCTTCTGACTCTTTATGAAAACGCGCTGCGCTTTATCAAGCGCTATTGTGATCTTTGGGAGTCACGACCCAAGACGTTCTCGCCCGCGGCCACGGAGGAGAGTCCAATTGCCGCGCGCGCAAATTATCATCGTGGAGCTGTTCTTGAAGCCCTTTCCAACCTGCTGGTCCATCGCGATCTGGCGCTGCGCGAGCTGCCCACGCGTTTGCACATCTTTGACCGTTCATTGGAGTTGATAAATCCGCGCCGCACTGCCGGCTTTTCGCCGTTGGCGCAAAAAGCAATTCGCTATGGCGTTCCACAGCGCCTGAATCCACAAGTCGCTGCTGTATTTTCCAGCCGCGCATACGGATTGGAACTGGCGTCAGGCGGTTTGCCTATGCTGCTGCGCGAAAGCCGGATCTTCTCGAACCGGCGCGCGGAGATTAACGCCATCAACGATGAGTTCCGCCTGCGCATTCATGGTGTCTGACACTGGGACCGCGGGCGTCTCGCCCGCCTGCCAGACCACAAACTCGGATTGAATGCAGAACCGCGAGCTAGCGACCGGATGCTTCGAGTCAATAGAGGAAAAAAGTTCTTTCCAGCGAACACTGCTGCTGTTTAAGCACGACAAAACCCGGTTCGCGCTGCGCGCTCATTGCGGGCGAGACGCCCGCGGTCCCAGGACGACCATATTGACTTAGGACTGGATTTGGCGTAGAAGCAGCCTGCAATTCCAAACTTTCCCTCGCTAAAAAGGAGCCGCCCATGTCTCGCAAGTTTTATCTGCTGCTTGTCTCTGTGTCTGCCTCGTTGGCGCTGCTTTCGTGCCAGCAGGCGCAGCCTCCCGCAAATACGACTGAGAACAAAGCCACACCCGCAATGACGGAAACCGCGAAGAAGGCGGCCGTCACGGATCTCGAAGCCCTTTCCAATCGGCTGGTCGTACAAGTTGCCGGCGTCAAGGAAGGCGAGATCGTCTTTGTCAACGGTGGCGTTCGCGACATGGAGTTGTTGGAGAATATCTCAACCGATGTGCGCAAGGCTGGCGCGTTTCCGCTGTTAACAGTCGGCAGCGATCGCATGTTCAAGAAGTATTACGAAGAAGTACCTGACAAGTACGATTCGCAAACGCCTGAACTCGATCTCAAATTGGCCACTCTCCCCGCAGTTGTCATTGGCGTCGACACAAATGAGTCAGACGATATTGCCGCAGGGATTCCAGCAGCGCGGATGGCCGCGGTTGGGAAGACAGGTGAACCCGTAGCTGACCTTTATCTGAAACGCAATGTCAGACAAGTTAACGTTGGCAACGGTCTCTATCCCACGGCGTACCGCGCCAAGCGTTTCGGCATGACGCAGGACGATCTGGCGAAAACTTTCTGGGAAGCTGTCAATGCGGATTACTCGACGGTGCAAACGACCGGCGAGCACGTCAAGACGGCGCTTTCAGCAGGCAAGGAAGTGCACATAACGAATCCGAACGGCACTGATCTGAAAGTCAGGATTGAGGGCCGGCCGTTTTTCGTTAGTGATGGAATTATTTCCGCCGACGATATGAAGAAGGGCGGACCAGCCGTTTCAGTTTACCTGCCCGCCGGCGAAGTATATTGCGCTCCGGTGCCGGCAACTGCTGAGGGCACAGTCGTCGTGTCGCAAACCTACATGAACGGAAAGGAAGTCACGAACCTGAAGTTAACTTTTGCAGGTGGAAAGATGACTCAGATGACAGGCTCAGGTCCCGGCTTTGACGATCTGAAAAAAGAATACGACGCCAGAGGAGATGGCAAAGAGCTGTTTTCCTTCGTCGATTTTGGCATCAATCCCAATCTACATGTTTGGCCGGCAAGCAAGCTGGGCAATTGGATTCAATCGGGCATGGTCACGGTGGGCATTGGCAATAACACCTGGGCCGGCGGCGATAACAAAGTTTCCTATGGGCTGGACATGTTTTTGCCGGGCAGCACGGTAACGCTTGATGGCAAGACGATTGTTGACAATGGAGTTTTGAAGTTGTCGTAGGTTCCCGCAATCGGCAAATCAAAGGCAGCGACCCCGGGCCGCTGCCTTTTTGTTTTCATATTTTAAAGCCTATTGCTTGGCAGCGTCCGGTTTCGGCGCGTTGTAAAACTGTCGCGCTTGAATCACGTATTCTTTGTCGTCGTAAACACCGTCGCCGTTGATGTCCACGCTGACCTTAATCTTATGCTGCTTGCCGTCGCGCACGTCGCCCGGATTGAATGCCAGGCTGTATTGGCTGCGCAATAACGCATTAATTGAACCGAGCACAGTCGGCAATTCGCCCGGAAATGTCACCGGGTAATATGCACCGCCCGTTTCGCTCGCAAAAGTTTTCAGCGTATTTTGTGCTTGATAGAAAGTCATTCGACCGGGACTCCCCGAAATACTATCCGTAGCATCCAGGCTGCCTTCATATTTCTTAAAGAAAAGGTTTGCAGTGCCAATGATGTAGATTGGAATCCCCGCATTTTGTAGCACCTTGCGCGCGTCGCCGTAGTTAATCTTGCTGAAAGTATCAATGCCAGAGGCGATAAGTATGACGGCGCGTCGACGCCCTTGAACGCTTACCAGGCCGGCGTAATCCGACTTCTCACTCTTTGAGTTGTCAAGCACAACTGAATCGCCCCGCCCACCGACCAGCACGAACTTCAGCGCATCAAAAAGATTTGTTTCGCGGAATGCAGGAGTATTGCGAAGCAGTAAGTTGATAACCTGGCCGATGCGCCCTGGATCATTCGTGAAATCAGTCAGCGGCGTTGGCCGGATGTCGAAAGCCACGACCGACACATAGTCGTCGGGTGGCTTAATAAATCGCGAAAGAAACATCGCCGTCGGACGAATTACTTCATAGGTTCCGGGATCGTAACCACCGCTTCCGTAGTAGCCAAACACTTCTGACCACTTGCTGTATTCGACCACCATCGCCACAGTAATTGGAGCTTCGGGCGTGGAAAAATTAGTGATGACCTGCTGCTGGCCGTCCGCAAAGATAGCGAAGTTCTCCTTCTTCAATCCGGTAACAATCTGGCCGCTCTTCTTGTGATAGACGACCGTATCAACGTTTACGATTTGCGTTGAGACCGTCACCTTCTCAGCGTCCTGGGGTCGTCCTACTAGATCGGGCGGGGGTGGCTCTTGCTGCTTTTCACCCTGGCTGGTTTCGCCTGGCCGCTTATTCTTTTTCTCGTTACTGGTAGGTGGTTGGCGCCGTGACTGTGCGAGTCCGGGACCAGCGATCGACGTGACCAGTAGGGCTGATAAGACGATCGCGGCGAACAGAGAGAGCGCAAACTGCGGGAGCTTCATTGCATTTACCTGAGATGAAAACTGCGAATCAAAAAATCCCCGGGCCTATATTCGGGTTGAACTGCTTTCCATGCTGTGGCTATTGAGTCGGATGCTTCTTTGCGAACCGCGGTTTGCCTGGTTACCTCTGGCTAACGGGGGCCACCACCGGCTTCGGCTTCAATGACAACGTCATAGGTGCCGGTATTGTCGGCAAGATTTCCCTCGTTTACCCCGAGAAACAGCACGCCATCGCGCTGAGCGACAAAATCGCGACGAGTACCAATTAGGAGAAAGTCGTCATTATCGTCCCCAATGACGGCTATCAACGCACCCGTCGCTTCGGTGCGCATCAGCTTGTCGTTGTCAGTGCCCGCGATTCCTGCAGGAGTTGAAAACCGACCTGCGCCCAGCGAAACGCGTCCCGTTGCACTTATTCGCAGTCGTTGTCCCTTGCGCACCACCAAACCACTGTTGGTCCATCCGTTGTTCGCGTTGTCGGCCCTGACGGCTACTTTAATCGTAAAGAACGTCGGTGAACCCGACGGCAGTGTTTGGTTGTTGATGCGTGACGGTGCGTTGTTGCTGGTGTCAGCCGGTGGATTCGTTCGCGGTGGCTGATAGACCGGAGCAGTCGAGCCGCCGGTCGTGCCTGTGCCTTCATTTGCGAGTGCGGCAGCCGCGGCTGTAGTTGCTGAGTCAAACTCTATCGAGTCGATATCTTCAACGTAGATGATTGTGCGACTGCGGCGGCCCTGCGCCCCCGAACCAATCAATACCGTGAACTGCTGATCTTTGAAGCCGATTACCTCGCCGCGGATAACGCTGCCGTCCTTCAGCCTAATGGTGTCGGCGACGGCCGGCACAAACAGGGCCAGCAAAATTAGCGAGCAATAAAAAGGGCGCAAAATCTGTTTCATAGTCATTCTCCCGGCAAGCAATTCCACCAAAGCAGGTGTAACAAGAGTCGATTCCTTTTGCAAGCGGGAGAGGTTGGCAGCGACTGTCGGATGCAATCAGGCGCCGAAAGGTTGCGAACTTCACCCGGAATCGCTCGCCCGAATCGCTACAATTCTCGGTGCGGTTTGCGCGACTTTCAATGGAAACGGCTGGCGCCTGTCGGCTTTGAAATTCATCGTTCAAAATCCTTGTTCGCGAATCCGGCAGGCGGGTAAACTCGCTGCTCTGACGGAGGTTCGCCGATGCTTCCCATAAAGGGCGTATACGAAATTGCCATTCGCGTAAAGGATCTGGCGCGCGCCGAGTCGTTTTATACCGATGTGCTTGGAATGAAAGAAGGCTTGCGTGACGAGCGCAGAAATTGGTTGTTTCTGTACGCCGGCGGCAATGCCGGCATGGTCGTCTTGCAGGAAGACAAAACTGACTGGCCCAAACAACACTTTGCCTTCACTGTGAGCGAAGCGGACATCGGAATGGCGGAGAAAATATTGAAAGACAAAGGCGTCGAGGTGTCTGCCCCAGTGGTCCATGAATGGATGAACGCCATCTCGCTTTATTTTGACGACCCTGATGGTAACGCGTTGGAACTAATCGCACTGCGTTGGTGAGTTTCGGAGGAAATTGTCGAATGCGAACCTTAAAACGAAACTGCTTAGCGCCGTTGTTGCTTCTGTTGACCGCAGCAAGCTGCTCGGTCGAAGCACAATTACCGCCCAAACCTGCCGTTAAAAATGTGACCGGTCACTATCGTTTAACTAAAGAAGAGTTTCGCAATCGTCTTGATGTGCAGCAGCTCGCGGGTGGGAAAATAAAATTCCATTTGTTGGCGCTGTGGGTCAGTTACAACAATCCGGATAACATTCACAATGGCGAGCTGCAGGGAATTGCCAGCCTGGAAAAGGGCGTTGCGATTTACGATCAGGATGGCTGCAAAATCAAAATTGAATTTTTTCCTGGGCGGGTTCGGGTTACCCAACTGGAAGACGCCGGCTGCGGCTTTGGAGCAAACGTCACTGCCGACGGAAGCTACCGAAAAATAGACAGCAAGAAACCCAAATTCGAAAGTTAGTAAGCGAGTGAGCAAAAAGTTTTAGACGAAACCCCAGCGCAGCTTTCGGCCCTGTTCCCCAACGAATCAGAATAATCAACGAAGGCCAGGAATTTTGAGGATACAAGTCGAATCAGTTATGCGAGATTTCTAACGAGAAGAAATAAAGCCCGGGGCGCTTTGCAAATTCAGCGATGCGCGCTATACTCCCCCCCAACTAGATGGTTGGTGAATCCTTCCATCACATGGTTGCTGGGGTGAGGACAGTGACCATATTTAGAAAAGGCGCGACAGCCCAAAAACTGTGGCGCCTTTT
>DASQPM010000068.1:0-4625 GCA_035643935.1 Pyrinomonadaceae bacterium
GTCGCCATCGCATTGCTGGTAGCGGCGGTCGTGGCCCTGATCAATGCCTTCACAAAACGCGGCTTGAAACTCATGCTCTTTGGTCTGGCGCTTCCGCTGGCTGTGTTTATAGTCGGCGTGTTGCTGGTGCCTGCTTATGTCACCAGCTTCATCGTGAAGCCGAATGAGCTTGGTCGCGAGACTCCTTACATCGAGGAAAACATTACCTGGACGCGGCGCGCCTTCGGACTCGAACAGCTGGAGTTGCGAGAGTTTCAGGCAGACAACTCCGTCGAATCGCTCGATCTGAATGCGAACCGCCCTACGCTCGACAACATTCGCCTCTGGGATTGGCACGCGCTCCAGGATACGCTCAAACAAATTCAGGCGATCAGGACTTACTACGATTTTCCCGACGTCGACGTCGATCGCTACCGCCTCTCCGATACAACCCGGCAGATGATGATTGCCGCACGCGAAATCGACCTAAAAAAACTTCCGGATGCATCTCGAAATTGGATCAACGAAAAATTGATCTACACGCATGGCTACGGAATTACGATGAATACGGCGAATGGGTTCACGCCCGAAGGCATGCCGCAATTTGTAATTTCCGACATGCCGGTTACTTCTTCCGCGCCGGAGGTAAAGGTTACCCGGCCGGAAATTTATTTTGGTCAGGAGACAAACTCGGACGTCTACGTGAAGACCAAACAGCGCGAGTTTGATTTTCCCCAAGGCGAGGCTAACACTTATACAACTTATGAAGGCACGGGTGGCATTCGCATTGGCGGGCGCGCGCGGCGCATGTTACTCGCGTGGGCGCTCGGCGATCTTTCGAAACTTCCGTTTTCAGACGATGTGACTGCCGAAAGCCGGGTACTGATTCATCGCAACATCCGCGAGATGGTTAACGGCATTGCGCCTTTTCTGATTTACGATAACGATCCTTACATCGTAGTTAATTCCGAAGGGCATCTTTTTTGGATGCTCGACGCATTTACCGAGTCGGCGACCTATCCATATTCGCGCCACCAGTACGCCGGGCAAAAAGACATCAACTACATTCGGAACAGCGTGAAGGTCACAATTGATGCTTACAACGGCACGCTCCACTTCTATGTCTTTGACCCGAACGATCCGCTGATTCAAACCTATCGCGCGACGTTTCCGGCACTACTTGAAGATGCGAGCCAGATGCCGGCAGACCTGCGCGCGCACGTTCGCTACCCGGAGACTCTGATTCGTGCCCAGGGCGAGATTTACGGGCTCTATCACACGCAAAATCCCAAGGTCTTTTTCCAGCGCGAAGATGTTTGGAATGTGGCGCAGCAAATTTCTCTTGATGAGCAAAACCGCAAGCAGGTACAGGCAATCGATCCATATTTCGTGTTGATGCAATTGCCTGGTGAACAGGTCCGCAACGAGTTTGTTTTGATTCTGCCCTTCACTCCTGCAAGCCGGAACAACATGATCGGCTGGATGGCCGGCCGCTGCGACGGCGAGAACTATGGAAGACTTTTGATTTACAACTTCCCAAAGTCGCGGCTTATCGATGGCCCACTGCAAATCGAAGCCCGCATCGATCAAAATGCGCAGCTCTCATCGCAGTTCACGCTGTGGAACCAACAAGGCTCGCACGTGCTGCGCGGACACTTGTTGGTGATTCCTATCGGTAAATCGCTGCTCTACGTCGAACCCATTTATTTGAAAGCTGAAAGCAGTCCTATGCCCGAGCTGCGTTTGGTGGTACTGGCAATACAAGATCGGCTGGGCTATGGAAAGACCTTCGATGAGGCGATGATAAATCTCTTTGGCGAACCGCAGGGCGAGCAAAAGCCAGGTCAGCAACAGGAGAAGCCTGCAGAAGCGGCTGCGAAGCCCGGGGCATCGCCGGCACCGGCGGAAAATGCCCAGCAATTAATCAACAAGGCTGTTCAGGAATTAGACGATTATCAGCGCCTCACTTCACAGGGAAAACTTGGCGAGGCGGGCCAAAAGCTGGAACAGCATAAGCGTACGATGGAAGAGTTGAAACGAATAAGCGTCAAGAGTCAGTAAGTGTTTCTTATTTAGTCCACGGCCGCGCAAAAGATAACTGGCAACGAATAGTGGCATAGACTTCAGTCTGTGCCCTTTACAAAACCACAGACTGAAGTCTATGCCACTCACAATTGGATTCTTGTCTCAAGTTGTTTAGCGCCTGCGACGGCATCTTCGTACTCGGGAACAAAATCAGGATCGGGCTTCATCTCCAAAATGAAATCAATTTGCTTTCGAGCATCCTGGTCCCGACCCAGCGCGTGATAAGCCTCGGCCAGGCGAAGGTGCAGCAATGCATTATTGCTTCCGAACCGTAAACCTTTTTCCAAATACTCAACTGCCTTTTTAGTATCTCCGCCCAGTATCTTTGGAGCTTTGAGATAAAGCTGGCCCAATCCAAGATATGCACTTCCACTCGCATAACTTTCATCCAGTTCGATCACCTTCTCCATTTGCGTGCGGATGTCCTGAACGCTCGACAAACTTGCCAGTACGCTCATCTCTGCACTGCCTCCGTAGTTGGCCCCTAACCAAAAGTGGCCATCGGCTTTGTTATCCTGAAGCTGCACCGCAGTCTTTCCCGCCTCGATGCCGTCACGGAATGCTGCTTCTCGCTCTGCGTCATCCTTTGCATGCGAGCCGAGGTAGTATTCGAATCTTGCAAGCTTCCAGGCCACCTCATAGTTTCCTGAATCGCGGGCCCGCGCCTGTCGCAGAGCAATGATTCCGCGGCGCGCGTTTGAGAGATCTTTTCGCTGCCGATAGAAATCGTCGGCCTCAGATATTCTCTCGGCGGTACTTTTCTCTGGTCCAGACGGATCCGCCTCACTCGACTGAATCGCACGATCGCGGCAACCTGAACCAGCGGCCAGCAATAAAATTGCGCCAATATACACCAGCAGCACTCTTCGTTTTCCGCCTGTTTTCACAAAATCTCCCTTTCTCAGCCGCTGATTGTCTGGTCGCACTATACACATAATTTGTTGATTACCCGGGAAGCGCTGGTTTAGGTTATAGTGACAACCCTTCATTAATCAATGCTCGTGACGGCCCGATGAATTGCCCGGGGCCGTGACACAAGGTACGGAGGCGATATTGGCAGCGGCGGCTTTTTACGATCTGGAAGGCACTCTGGTTAGCACGAACCTGGTCCATACCCTGGGCTTCTATGCCCGGAATGAGCCGGGGCTTTTTCGCAGTTTCAAAAAGAGCGCCTCAACGCTGCTTAGCTTGCCCGTTTTTGCCATAACTGATCAATACAGCCGGAAAGTTTTCAACGACCTTTACTTCAAGCGGTACAAAGGGGTCAAGGAAGACCGCCTGCGATATCTGGCCGATGATCTATTTCTTTCCGTGCTGAAGCCGGCGATTTTTCCCGGAACCTATGAGCTGTTGGAGAAGTCGCGCCGTAACGGATTGCGACAGGTGGTGGTCACTGGCGCGCTGGACGTTTCGGTGAAGCCACTGATGGAACACCTCGGAATTGAAGACTACGTTGCGAACCGTTTGGAGTTCGTCAATGGCGTCGCCACTGGCCGCCTGCTGCCGCCAGTGATGGCCGCGGCAACGAAGGCATCCTGGATCAGAGTATTCGCCGAGCGCGAAGGCATCAGTCTTAGCGACTCTTATGCGTACACCGATAGCATGAGCGACTTGCCGATGCTTTCTATCGTAGGTCATCCTGCCGTCATTAACCCTGACATGCGTTTACGTCAGACTGCGCTGCATCACGATTGGCCCATTCTGAATTTGAAGTAAGGGTAAATGGTGAATAGTAAATGGTAAATGGTTAACAACTCACTCGAAAGGAGCTGACAACCATGCGTCCACATCAAAAGCTTGAGGCTTGGGCCAAAGGGATAGAACTTGTTATTGCGATCTACAAAAACAGCGAACACTTTCCAAAGGAGGAGCGCTATGGGCTCACCAGTCAAATTCGGCGTGCAGCCGTTTTGATACCGGCCAATATCGCCGAAGGTGCGGGGCGACATTCCAGAAAGGAATTTGCGCATTTCCTTTCAAACTCTCAAGGGTCTGCTAGTGAACTTGAAACTGAACTTATTATCGCTAACAGACTTGGTTATCTTGATGAAACCAGTTTTCGGTTACTCATTCGTGAGCTCGATAGAATTGGTCGTCTGATAACCGGGTTGGTGCGACATTTAGGTGCGCGCCCATTGGCAACCTGATCTGTTAACAGGTTATCGATCACCCTTTCGCCGCTCGCGACCATTTACCATTTACTATTCACCATTTACCGGTTTCAAATTATGGCCCTACAACTACGACGAAAAACACACGAGTCGGTCGTCTACATCGACCGCGACAGCGCGCCACGCATCATGCCGTCCGGCGAGGACTTCATCCTTGAAGATCTGCCAATCGGCACGCGCGTGCTTTATCCCAACCCTCCCATCAAGGGTCTGCCCAACCGCGAGGCCGCAATTCGTTATGCGCTGAATCATCCGCACGGTTGCGACCCATTGTTTGCGCAGCTCGAACCCGGCATGCAGGTGACGGTCGCCGTAGACGACATCAGCTTGCCCCTGCCGCCAATGGCAACCCCCGACATTCGCCAAACGGTGCTGGAAATTGTTTTGGAC
>DASQPM010000069.1:0-2244 GCA_035643935.1 Pyrinomonadaceae bacterium
TTCTCTGCTTCTGAAGCATGCTGGATCATGGGCGCAATCTCTGCGTCAACTTGTCTCTTCTTCTCGCTCCAGCCCGGTTCGAGGTGTTCGGGATAGAAGATTACATTCACTACTCCGCCTGTTTTAGCCAGGGCGACAATCATCTCGTCAGTAAGATTGCGTCGCACATTCGCGATGGCTCGGCAACCCGAATGCGTCGCGATCACCGGTTTCGTTGAAGTGTTCACAATGTCCCAAAAGGTGGGATCGGAAACATGTGAAACATCAACCATCATGCCGACGCGATTCATTTCAAGCACAACCTGTTTGCCAAATTCATTCAGGCCACGCTTCTCGCCAACGGCATCCCCCGAGGATCCCGCCCAACTGGTGCTAACGCTCCAGGCGGGTGACATGTAGCGCACACCGACTTTGTAATAGCGCTCGACGTTTTCCAGTTTTTCGTCGATCGCGTAGCCGCCTTCGAGCCCGGCCAGCGCCGCCATCTTTCCTTCCGCAGCAATGCGACGAATATCGGCGGCTGTCGTGGCAAACTGCCACGTTTCGGGGTGCTTTTCAGCGAGCGCGTGCACAGCAACAATTTCATCGTCCGCCCGCTTCACTGCTTTTGGACCACCACCGCCAAACAATTCCGGTTCGACCCAAATCGAGAAGAATTGTGCGTCCAGTCCGCCCTCACGCGCCCGCACTGAATCGAAATGCCCATCAGGCAAACGCTGAGCTAAGTCAACATTTTCATCGAGCAACCGTTGCGTGGTGTCGGCGTGCATGTCGATTGCAATGGCCCGCCGATGAATTGCGAGCGAATCGTTATTTTTGACGTTTGCTGGTGACGAGGGAGGTGTTGGTGCACTTGTATTGTTCATGTGACAGTTGGCAGAAATAAGCGAAAGCAGGATAACTCCCGCGAGAATCAGAAAATGGTTAAGGGGTTTGTGACACTTCACCGGAAAGCGTTAGGGATTAACAATCTTTGCTATTTGGAGAATCATTTTGATGGTACTTTGGCGCGCCTGGCGAAGCAAGCGCACCTTGCAAAACGCGGCAAATCTACGGTATCGTGCGCTGTACCGATAACCATAATGTCCTTTCCGAAAGGCCGAAAGGATCGACGCGCTTCCTGTGAATTAGTTTCAAGCAGCCTTTTCCGAAACGTAACTGAATTTCGCAATTCCCTCGCTGCCGGTTTCCTGATCTGATCTCAAGTTAAGGAGTACAAAGCATGTTCTCAAAAGAAGGCAAAGCGAAAGATGTAGCAACTCCGCGCATTTGTGACGTCGTTTGGCACGATGGCCAGTTTATTAAATGGGACGACGCCCGGGTGCACGTGATGTCTCACGTGCTGCATTACGGTTCAAGCATTTTTGAGGGCATTCGTTGTTATGCGACCAAACAAGGACCTGCGATTTTCCGGCTCAAAGAACACATGCAGCGGTTCCTTAACTCGGCCAAGATCTATCGCATGGACCATGAATGGAAACTGGACCAGTTGAGTGATGCCTCGGTGGAATTAGTTGCCCGCAGTGGTTTGGATCAGTGCTACATCAGGCCAATTCTTTTCCGCAGCCTCGACGAAGCGCGGCCGGCTTTCGGTGTGAACCCCTTCCCCAATCCACTCGCCTGCTACATCGGCGCCTGGGACTGGGGCAAGTATCTCGGAGACGAGGCAATTGAAAAAGGTGTGGACGTTTGCGTCTCGACCTGGAACCGGCTGACGCCAAACTCGATGCCGGCGATGGCCAAGAGCGGCGCGAATTATATGAATTCGCAGTTGATCAAAATGGAAGCGCTGATCAACGGCTTTGCTGAAGGCATCGCGCTCGACGATCGCGGTTACGTTTCGGAAGGCTCAGGCGAAAATATTTTCATGGTAAGCAATGGAATGGTGATGACGCCGCCGCTTTCGTCTTCAATTCTGGCTGGCATTACGCGCGACAGCGTCATTCAGATTTGCCACGAACTGGGAATCACAATCAAGGAGCGCAGTATTCAACGCGCTGCATTGTATGTGGCGGATGAATTGTTCTTCTCAGGTACGGCTGCGGAAATTACGCCGATACGTTCCGTCGATCGCATCACGGTGGGAGCTGGTGGTCGCGGCGAGATAACTGAAAAGATTCAGAAGGCCTTCTTTGAAATTACAAAGGGTGAGCGCAAGGCGCCGGGCGACTGGCTGACTTACGTGAACTCTGCTAAGAAATCGCAACCGGGAAACAACGGCAACAAAGCAGACAAAGGAAGTAC
>DASQPM010000070.1:0-3937 GCA_035643935.1 Pyrinomonadaceae bacterium
ATATTGTTAAACGGTTATCGAGCCACCAATATGCACGCGCGCGCTACGCTGCGTCTTCGGTTTCTTCGGCGACGACAAACTCAGGGGGCGTCGTCGTTCGTGTTTCGGCGCCCTGGCGACCGGGTTTCTTCTCGGCTTTCCGCGCGCGCTTTGCGCGAAACTTCTCGGCGCGCCGTCGATCCTCGTCGACCCGAACCGTGATATAGCGAATGATTCGATCGTTCACACGCATGCGGCGCTCAAGCTCAGCGATCTCGCGGCCGGAACCTTCGATCTCCAGCAGCACAAAATTGCCTTCGGTCTTGTGCAGGATCTCGTAAGCGAGCGGGCGGCGGCCCAGACTCTCAGTCTTGGTTACTGTGCCGCCCTGATCGGTAGCAATCTGTTTTAGAGTGTCTGTCAGACGCGTAACCTCGTCGTCTTCCATCGCCGGGTCAACGATGAACACCACTTCGTATTGTCTTTGAGTTTCCATTGTTCTCCTTGAAGTGAAAAGTGAAGCGTGAAAAGTGAAAAGCTATAAACCGCAGCCACTCTGACTCTTTTCACTTTTCACTCTTCACCTTTCACTGTTGTAACTGCTCATTGCTTTCAAAACGCCATCTCGCAAGATGGCATGGAGCGCTTCGGCGCTGCTTTCCAGAATCTTTTCCACTTCCGCTCGCGCAGAGCGTGGAAAGGTATCAAGCACAAATCTTTTCGAGTCGTTGATCGGATGCTCCGGCTGAATACCGATTCGCAGCCGCGTAAATTCGTTAGTGCCTAACAAACCGATAATCGACTTCAAGCCGTTGTGGCCGCCAGCTGAACCGCGAGCTCGAATACGAATCTTTCCAAACGGCAACGCCAGGTCATCCGAAATCACGATCAAGTGCTCGCCTGGCTCAGCAAGCTTGTGCTTGCTCACCAAACAGGCAACCGCTTCGCCGCTCAGGTTCATGTAGGTCTGCGGCTTAACCAACTTGACCACGCGGCCTTGAATTTCTCCGCGGCCTACGCGGGACTGGCACTCGCGGCGAGATACATCAATCCCGGTATCTGCGCTTAGTTTTTCAATCAACATGAACCCGAGGTTGTGGCGCGACCACTCATACTCGGCGCCTGGATTGCCCAGGCCAACGATCAAATATTGCCGATTGCCGATTGCCAATTTCTTAAATTGGTCTTAGGTCTTTGGTCTTAGGCCTTTGCACTTAAGACCTTGAGCGCACCAAACTAATCTCAAAGACCAAAGACCCAAGTCCAAAGACCTCCGGTTATTCCTTCTTGCCCTTCTCGCTCTTCTCGGGTTCGGCGCCTTCTTCCTCTTCCTTCTTGCCCTTGCCAATAACTTCCGGCTCAGCAGGTCCTTCCGCTTCCACCACCGGCACGGCCACAGGCTCTTCTTTCACGATGCCTACGGTCGCAATCACAGTCTCAGGAGGGTTCAGTATTTCAATGCGCTCGTCAACCTGAATCTCGGAAATGTGAACCACATCATGGACGCCAAGATGGGAAACATCGACATTTATCACGTCAGGAATTTCACGGGGCTCGCAACGTATTTCAAGTTCGCGAATGATTTGCTCAAGCACACCCTGTTCTTCGCGAACACCAACGGGCTCGCCGGTCAAATGAAGTGGCACTGTGACTTCAATCTTCTGACCTTTGACCAGTCGAGTGAAGTCCGCGTGAATCAGGCGGCCGCGGACAGGGTCGACCTGGCGCTCGTGAAACATCACTTCGCTGGCGCCTACGCCATCAATCTCAAGCGTGAAAATCGTGTTGCGGCCGGATTCTGAACGAAGAATCGCCGCCAGATCGCGAAGGGGCGCGAGCGCGGCAACCGTGCCGCCTTCACCGCCATAAACTGTGACCGGAACCATGCCCGCGACGCGCGCGCGGCGCGCATCATTCTTGCCACGACCTTCGCGAGTCGTTGCGCGAACCCTTATATCTTTCTGTTCTGCCATGACTACTCCTCTTTACAAAGGTTCAGCGACCCGAATCATTTCCGATTTCCAATTTCCGATTGCCGATTTGCTGGGATGCTCAAAGATTGAGTTCCCAAATCAATCGGCAATTGGCAATCGGCAATCGGCAATGGTCGCCGGTCGCTGATGGACTTCTCTTTAAGCCATCAGTGTTTGCCCTTCGCTAGACGAAGAGCGAGGAAACGCTGGTTTCCTCGTGGATCGACTTGATCGCTTTCGCCAGAAGCGGCGCGATACTAAGGACCTTTATCTTTTTCAACTCGCACGCGTAATTGCGTAGCGGAATCGTGTTCGTAATAATTATTTCTTCGATTTCCGACTCATCGAGCTGTTTCACCGCCTGCCCTGACAAAACCGCGTGCGTGAAGCAGGCGTGAATTCGTTCGGCTCCAGCATTCTTCAACGCGGCAGCCACCTTAGTCAAGGAGCCACCCGTGTCGCACATGTCATCGACTATCAAACAACTGCGCCCGCGCACGTCGCCAACCACGTTCATTACCTCGGCGACATTGGCCTTTTCGCGGCGTTTATCGCACAGCGCGAGTTCTGCATCCAGGCGTTTGGCATAAGCGCGAGCACGTTCGGCGCCACCCGTGTCCGGCGCCACCACCGTCAGGTTCGGCAGCGGATTATCCTGGTAGTACCCAATCATCACCGGCGCTGAATAAAGATGGTCCACCGGAATATCAAAAAAGCCCTGAATCTGGGCGGCGTGCAAATCAATTGTCAATAAACGATCGGCGCCAGCCACTGTGATCAGGTTTGCCACCAGCCGCGCCGAAATGGGAACGCGCGGGCGATCCTTTTTATCGGATCTGCCGTACCCGTAATATGGAATCACTGCCGTGATGCGCTCGGCCGAAGAGCGGCGAAACGCATCGAGCATTATCAGCAATTCCATTATGTGCGCATCGGTCGGCGGGCAAGTCGGCTGCACTATAAAAACGTCGCCACCGCGCACATTCTCATCGATTTGAAAATTAAACTCGCCGTCGGAGAAACGCTCGGTAAAAGCGTGCCCCATGTCGCAACCCAAATGGCGCGCAATCTCCTCTGCCAGTTTCGGGTTTGCGTTTCCCGAAAAGACCTTGATGCCTCCGGTTGTGCTCATAAGTTAGTGATGAGTGCTGAGTGCTGAGTACTGAGTACTGAGTGCAAAAAATGAGTCTTAACTCATTACTCAGTACTCAGCACTCAGCACTACGACGTGGCTGGGGCGGGTGGATTCGAACCAACGAATGCCGGTTCCAAAGACCGGTGCCTTACCACTTGGCTACGCCCCAAATCGAATCAGAGTTTAAAGAGCGTACGAACGAAATAACTCATCGCCTATCGCGTGCCGGTATTCGTTCCGAGACACTGTAACACAAGGGAATATCCGCCAACCCGCTTCACCTTCAATTTTCTCGAGAGCTTGCTGCTGAGATTTGTGATCTGCAAAGACGCCAAATACGCTTGAGCCACTTCCCGACAACAAAGCTGCCGAGGCTCCGGCCGCGAGCAGTACTTCTTTCGCTCGTCTAATCTCAGGATGAATATCAAAGATCACGGACTCGAAATCGTTCGCAAAATCATCGCGCAACCACGGATGCGAATCACCGGAAATGGCCGCTTTTGGCGAACTGGAAAGGATAAATTCGGAGGTATCGCTTGTCAAGGCGGCCGCCCGCAACGATGTGTACGCATCATGCGTGGCTACGCCGACACGCGGGGCAATAACAATCAAGCTGTGAACACCGGAATGCGGCAGAGGCGAGAGCGTTGTCCCGGTACCTGTCGCCAGCATTGAACCACCGTACAAAAAGAACGGGACATCTGCACCTATGCCGCCGGCGACTGCGATCAAATCACCTGGACTCGGGCCGATCTCCCACAGGTGCGCCAGCGCCAATAGAGCAACGGCGGCATTTGAAGATCCACCGCCCAACCCGGCTTGTGCCGGAATGTTTTTCTCAAGTTGTATA
>DASQPM010000071.1:0-7128 GCA_035643935.1 Pyrinomonadaceae bacterium
CGGGCGGCACGGCATCAAGGGCTTCAACCATGCGTTGCCGTAACGCGTCTGCGTGCGCAATCTTGCGAAAGGGAATTGAAAACTGCGCCGCGCCTGCAACACCGGCGAAGTTTGTTACGCCGCCAACGGCGAGCACGAGCACGTCATAGCTCAAAGACCCCCGGCCAGATGCGAACGTCACCGAGCGACCTTCAAGGTCGATGCCGGCGATACTGTCCTGAACCAGGTTTATATCCTGGTCGAGCAGCTCTTTGTACTGAGGCGCGATGTGCCATTCTTCGACTTCGCCGCTCAGGTACTCGTAAAGCATCGGCGCGAAAAGAAAGTGATCTTCGTCGCTAATGAGCGTGACGTCGCCCGCGCCCGCGAGGTCAAGAGCCGTAAAAAGTCCGCCGAAACCGCCGCCTGCGATAATGATGCGCTTCTTTTCATTTACCATGGGTTTCGCAGATGTTAGCAGAGAGCCGGCAAAACTCGAATTAAACGGAAGATGCGAACCATCGCGTTGTCGCCGGCCGAAGTCTGAGTTTGAACTATAGCTTTGGCTTTCAGTAAGGAATTGGCAGCCAAAGGCAGGAGTCAGTACCCCCGCTGGACACTCCCGCTACACACGTGCTAACTTACTCCGACACTTAATCTTAGCGGTTACTGTCTGAAGACGGATTTACTGCTGTCTGTGAGGATCATCTTAAGTAGTGGGATTAGCAAAAGAAACGAAAGAACAGATTGTCAACGATTTCCGCAGCCACGATGCGGATACCGGCTCGCCTCAGGTTCAGGTGGCTTTACTCAGCAAAAGAATCAACGAGCTGACCGAGCATTTCAAAATCCATAAGAAAGACAACCACTCGCGGCGCGGCCTGCTTAAGATGGTCTCGCAGCGCAGGAGTTTGCTGGATTATTTGAAGCGCAAAGATATTGAACGCTATCACGAGGTAGTGAATCGTCTGGGATTACGACGTTAGTAAGAAACTAGAGTTGCGAGATCACTTCGGATCTCGGATTTTTCGAAAGCCCGCGTCTATCGAAGAGCTTGCCAAAGGTGCCGAACGTGACGGCGAAACTCCCAGGCAGGCGGACGCGTTCGGCCTTAGCGTAACGCACAAAAGGCGGCATGAGTCACGGTCAACCGGGGCTCGTGCCGTTTATTTTTGCGTTCAAATTTCCCAACGCGGCACGTCGCGTGGTCAAACTGAAAAATACAATTGCAAATCGCGAAGCGCGCGATATGCCAAAGGGCAAACCGGACGCTCGCGTGCCTGAACAGGTTTCAGGCCATTGTCTGAAGGAGACAAGAAAATGCCAGTGAAGAAATACCTCAAAGAATCCATAAAATTAGGCGACAAGGATTTGACGGTCGAAACCGGCCGCGTCGCAAAGCAGGCAGATGGTTCGGTCATTATCCAATATGGTGACACGATGCTGTTGGTGGCCGCCGTAGGCGCCCAGACTACGCGGGAGGGGATCGATTTTTTCCCGTTGACGGTGGAATACCGCGAAGCAAACTATGCAGCCGGGCGCATTCCCGGAAATTATTTCCGTAGAGAAGGACGGCCTACCGAGAAGGAAACTCTTACCAGCCGGTTGATTGATCGTCCTTGCCGGCCGTTGTTTGCCGAAGGCTATCGCAACGAAACACAGGTTATCGCCAGCGTCATTTCCGCAGACCCCGACAACAACCCGGATGTGATTGCAATTACCGGCGCCTCTTGCGCGCTTTATCTGTCCGATATTCCGTTCCTCAATCCGATTGCGGGCGTGCGCATCGGCCTGATTGAAGGCCGCTACATTATTAACCCGACATATGATGAAGTGCGCGAATCGCGTTTGAACTTGATTGTGGCGGGCACTGAAGAAGCCATTGTGATGGTCGAGGCCGGGGCCAACGAAGTTTCCGAAGAAATCATGGTCGAAGCCCTGATGCTTGCGCATAAGGAAATCAATCGCCTCTGCCGCTGGCAGAGAGAACTGTACAAGGCGCTTGATGTGAAGAAGCGCGAAGTCGTTCCTCCGCAGCTCAACGAAGAAATGAAGGGCGAGATTGAACGAAACTATTCAGATCGCCTGCGGGCAGCGCTGGATACAACCACTCAGGAAAAACGCGATAGCTATGCCGCTGTTGATGCGCTGAAGAAAGAAGTCGTCGAGTCTTATCCGGAGGATCAGATTGAGCAAAGACAGATGGCGAAGAAGATTTTCGATCATCTGAAGGAAACAATCTTCCGCGACGACATACTCAACAAGCGACGACGCCCCGATGGCCGCCGCTTCTCGGAGATTCGTCCGATAAGCTGCGAAGTTGGCTGGCTGCCGCGTGTTCATGGCTCTGCTTTGTTTACGCGCGGTGAAACCCAGGCGCTGGTAACTACCACGCTCGGCACCAAGGAAGACGAGCAGTTTATGGATGATCTGGAGAAGGGTGAAGTGAAACGCCGCTTCCTGCTCCACTACAACTTTCCGCATTACTCGGTTGGCGAAGTGGGCCGCTTTGGTTCATCGAGCCGGCGTGAGATTGGTCATGGCGCCCTTGCGCGCCGCGCAATCGAGGCAGTGCTGCCCGATGAATCGGTTTTTCCTTACACGATTCGCATCGTTTCCGATATTACTGAATCAAACGGTTCGTCATCGATGGCCAGCGTTTGCGGCGGCATACTTTCGTTGATGGATGCAGGCGTGCCTTTGAAGGCGCCGGTCGCGGGCGTGGCGATGGGCCTGGTGATGGAGGGTAACAAATACGCGATTTTGTCAGACATCGCCGGCGCCGAGGACCACTTCGGCGACATGGATTTCAAAGTCACCGGCACGAACGAAGGGATCACTGCTTTGCAGATGGACATAAAGATCGGGGGCATCAACTCGCAGATCATGGCAGAAGCTCTGGAGCAGGCAAAGAAGGGCCGTTTGTTCATTCTTAGCGCGATGGAAAAAGCGTTGGCGGCGCCGCGCGAAGACATCTCGGCACATGCACCACGAATCATTCAAATCAAAATCAATCCCGACAAGATCCGCGACGTCATTGGACCAGGCGGCAAGATGATCCGATCGCTGGTTGAAGAAACCGGCGCGAAGATCGATGTCTCGGATGACGGCACAATTTCGATTGCAACGGCGAGCAGCGCGGCTGCGGAAGCTGCTATTAACCGCATTCGTGGTATCACGGCGGAAGCTGAGATTGGGCAAACCTATCTGGGCACCGTTTCACGGATCGTCGATTTCGGCGCGTTCGTGGAAATCTTTCCCGGAACGGATGGATTGCTCCACATTTCTGAAATTGCAGACCGCCGCGTGAAAGACGTGCGCGACGAGTTAAAGGAAGGTCAGCAGATACTCGTCAAATGCATCGGCAAGGAAGGGAACAAGATCAAACTTTCCCGGAAAGCCGTGTTGCGCGATGAAAGCAAAAAGGCGGAAGCGGCCAGTGCCGGCGAGCCTGACTAGGTGTTAATGCTACCGTTTCGGTAATGGCATGGCAGGCTCAGACGTAGATCGGTCCGAGCCTGTGGTACCTGTCGACGGTATTCACCAGTTTTGATCCCGGGATCTCGAGAATCCAAATTTCAGATCAGATCCGGAAGGGGGGTTTGCCTCACGCAAACCTCCTTTTTTATTCGAGTTAGGCCCCCTCAAAACCCGCAGTGAAATTGGAATCAATTCGTTATTAGCCATCTTTTCCTATCAACCAGCGAAAGCGCTTGCGCCATTGCCAGCAGAACTCGATAAACAGGGCCTTTCGCGCAAGTGGTTCACAGTTAAACGTTGTTATCGTTTCCCTTATGAGTAGGGAACATGCGAGGAGGAACTTTCAACCGATGATGAGTCGAGCCTTTCGTCCTATTGCCGCGACGCTTAGTCTCCTGCTTTTGTGCGGCGCGCCCACACATGCGGCGCCTGTTGCAATCAGCCAGGTGATTCAAGTGATTGGCGGCTACCAAAATCCTCCAGAGCTTCGGCTCCGCACCGTTTCCCAAAACACGAGCACGCTCGTGGCCGACGGAGACGGCGCTTCAACGGTTGCATCTACCGCGCAACAGTCATCTGCCGCGGGCGTGGCCGCCATTCCTGACAACACCACCGGAGACGCTGCTACAGCGAACACCGCAGACACGTTGCTCGCGGGCGTGGCCGTCAGCTCTGATCCGCAAGCTGGTGTTGAGGTCGTCGATCAGGGAGACGTTGAAGGAACAATATGCGACTGTGGCGAGATCACGGTACCAGGAGGTGGCTTCCCGAAGTGGCCGTTGCTGTTCCTGGCCGCCATTCCGTTCTTTTTTATTCATGGTTGCGATCATTGCGAGACGCCCACGCCGCCAACTACACCGACGCCTCCGGGGACTCCTGAGATTCCAGAACCGGCATCGTTGTTGTTATTCGGTTCGGGTCTTGCGGCTTTCGGAGCTGGCTTGCGCCGGCGTTATGCCAGGGGCAAATTGGCTGCAAAAATCCAAACTACGGAGGAGGCCTAATCAAAATGTTTAGACAAATCCTTCGCAAGAATCGCAATTACGGCAAGTTCGCTTTCGCAGCGTTGCTGGCCGTCAGCTTTTGCATGGTCCATCCGGCTTCCACTGCTTACGCGAAGAAGCGACGGTTAGCGAAATACGGAACGATAAAAATTCTAAGCACTCCGGGCGGATTGCCGATCGAAATCGACGGCCGTCCTGAAGGTCAAACTTCAACCGACTATCGCGAGTTCGATCGCGACCCGGGCGTTCACACTATCGTGATCACTTTGCCTAACGGTCAGCACTGGACCCGCGAAATTGATCTTGAAGCTGGCCGCATCAAATGCGTGGCGCTCAATTACCGGTTAGCGCCGCCAACGAAGTCTCCTTGCCCGTATCCAGTAAACCTTTCAGCTCCGGCGCAGGTCAATGAGGGCGAAATAATTACCTACACTGCCGACGTGGCATACACGGGCACATCCGCACTCAACTACACCTGGACCGTCAGTCCTGCCAACGCCAAGATACTTTCGGGCCTGGGCACGCCGACGATCACCGTGGATTCCACCGGCCTTGCGGGACAAAAGATTACCGCGACACTGGTAGTGGACGATGGCTCGGGCGATGCTGCCTGCCGGCAAACGACGCAGGCGACGACCTATGTGCCGCCGACGCCGCCACGCGAGAATCCTTCACGACAATTTGACGTCTGCTGCAGTTGCTCGTTCGACGATCAAAAAGCTCGTCTTGACAACCTCGCGGTTGACTTGCAAAACGATCCATCAACTACAACCTATGTTATTGCGTATGGTGGTCGGACGAGCCGCATTGGTCAGGCAGACTTGCTTGGCGCACGCGCTCGCGATTACCTGGTGGCGCAACGAGGAATCGATCAATCTCGAATCGTAGTTCTCAACGGCGGGTTCCGCGAAGAAGACTGCGTCGAGTTATGGATCGTTCCGCGCGGGGCGACACCGCCGCAACCCACGCCTACCGTACAGGCAGGCGACGTCAGACCGGCTGCGGGGGCAGCTGCCAGGCCACCACGGCGCCGGGCAACACGCAGGCGCGGCCGTCGTTAACTAACTGAAACAACAACCTGGGCAATCTGGTCCAGCGGGGAGACAAGTCAACGACTTGTCTCCCTTTCTTTTTTGTGACGATGATTGACCTTGCCCGAATGCCTATGGTAATCATTGCCGCATCCCCCTTGTTTGTTGAGTCCTTAACTCCCACAACAGGAGGCTGCAAATGGGTGATAATGGTGATGGCGGCGGCAGCGCAGGCGTCGTCGCGGTTCTGGTGATCTTCGTGATCATCGTGGTGGTGGTTTTGTTTGCTTTCCGAGGCCGGTTGTTCGGTGGCGGCGGCACGAAGATTAACGTCAACGTGCAAGCGCCAGCGCCCGCGGCGCCAGCGCCGAGCAGATAGAGTTCGTTCACTTCGTTTGAGTTTGGTTGGAGAAGGGAGCGCGCATCGTGGCGCTCCTTTTTTCGTAAATCGTGAATCGTAAATCGTAAATAGTTAAGAATCGTGACCGCGGTACTTTCCATTTCCCGAGGCTCGCTGTTTTACTATTAACGATTTACGCTTTACGATTCACGTTCTTCTTATGTCAGCTCCTAACATTGAAACAATCGTGTCTCTCGCCAAGCGGCGCGGGTTTGTCTATCCCTCTTCCGAGATCTATGGCGGGCTCGGCAGCGCCTGGGACTATGGGCCGCTTGGCGTTGAGCTTTGCAATAACGTTAAGCAGGCGTGGTGGCGCTGGATGGTCTATGAGCGCGACGACATTGAAGGGCTGGACTCGTCGATCATCCTGAATCGCCTGGTGTGGAAATACTCGGGCCACGAGGACACGTTCAGCGATCCGCTGGTTGATTGTCGCGAGTGCAACACTCGTTTGCGTGCCGACAAGTTGAACGACGGCAAGTGCCCAAACTGTGGCTCAAATAATCTAACTGAGCCACGACCCTTCAACCTGATGTTTCGCACGCACGTGGGCGCGGCTGCCGAAGACGACGAAGCATCATTGGTTTATCTGCGCCCCGAAACAGCGCAGGGAATCTTCATTAACTTCAATAACGTGCTGACGACCAGCCGGTGCAAACTGCCGTTTGGCGTGGCCCAGATCGGCAAATCGTTTCGCAACGAGGTGACGCCCGGAAATTTCATCTTCCGCACGCGCGAATTTGAACAAATGGAGATGGAATACTTTGTGCGGCCCGGCGAAGACGAGCCTGCCCATCAGGAATGGATTGATGCCTGCCGCCAATGGTTTCTGGATATTGGAATCGCCGGAGACAATTTGCGTTTGTATGAACAACCGAAAGCAGAGTTGGCCCATTACGCCAAGCGCACTGTAGATATTCAGTATCGCTTCTTTCCTGAGCGCGATGATGCAGAAAAGCAATGGGACGAGCTGATGGGGATTGCCAACCGTACCGATTTCGATTTGCGCACGCATTCGAAAAAGCCGGAAGACGCAGAAGGAAAGCGGTTGAATCCAGATTCGACGGAAGACCTTTCATACTTCGACGAAGCGTCAAAAGAACGCTTCTATCCTTACGTGATCGAGCCTGCGGCCGGCGTCAACCGCACGGTGCTGGCGGTCCTGATGGACGCGTATAGCGAGAAGACAAATGACAAAGGCGAGACGCGCGTGATTTTGAAATTGCATCCGGCG
>DASQPM010000072.1:0-3118 GCA_035643935.1 Pyrinomonadaceae bacterium
CGACGAGTTTCTGGTTCTCATGTTCAAGCTTCGCGAGGAAGAGGCTAGCCAGCGGATGCAATCCCTGAACGAGATTCTGGAAAGAAATGGCGAGCAATGGACCGCTGCGCCAGTCACGATTAGAGTTTCCTCCGGCGTCTGCGGATTCCAATCGTTGAAGGACTTGGGTCGAGCAATCGAGGACGCGGATCGCGCGATGTACGACAGCCGCAATCGCGAGCGCAACGCAAGCAAAATCCTGGAAAATGTTCGCGCGCCCGCTTCGGCCCTTTCAAAATAAAGGCTTTCGAATGCGTGTCCCGTTTTGAACTATCGCACCATCAAACTGACCGCCTATGTTCTCAGACGAGACGCTTTGTCTTTCGTCAGCTAACTTTTGAGGGCAGGCACTGATCAGATGACCTCAATCGGGTCACTCGAGTCAACTCTTTTACTCACGATGATGCGTTATCACGAAACAGTCACATTGCTTGTTGTGGCACTCACTCGCAGCAGTTAGAATCGATCTTGCCCCGACTCCTCCCGCATTGAGTTAAGCAATACTAAAAACTGATTAGCAGAATCGAGAACCCCTTGACTGTTCTAAAACTATTCCCCCGTTTGCTTGTTGTCTGCTTCGCATTTCTTCTGACCGCCAGTGTCGCTGCGCAAAACAGCGAAAGCGATTCGCACAAAACTCGCACGACTGTCGATTTCAGTGGCGCGCCGCGATTGGAGACGGAAATGTCGACGCCGCCGTCGACGGAACAGAGCCGACCGCGGACCGCCGGCGCTAACGTTGTAACCGGCCGTTTTGATCAGCTCTTGTTGACGGCGATGCAATCGCATTTGGGAGCGACTTATCACTACACCGGAACAGGTCCGGACTCGTTTGATTGCTCAGGCTTTGTTTGGCGCTCGTTTCAGGACATAGGTCTGAATTTCCAACGTGGTCCGGCGCGTTCTTATTGGGCGACGTTCGCCGCGCCGCCAAAGGGTGAGGAGTTCAAGTTTGGCACCCTGGTTTTCTTCAGCGGGCTGGCGCATGTCGGCATAGTCGCCGATGAACACGGGTTTTATCATTCCTCGCGGCATCATGGCGTCATCTATTCGCCTTTCAACGATTACTGGTTGTCGCGCGTCGATGGCTTTCGCCGAGTGCCGCTGGTTCTAATGCAGACACCGCCGATGAACCTGAAAGCGAAGGCTCCAAAGCCGCCTGCGACAGTGACGGACGTTGAAGAGGAAGATCAGCCTTAATTGAAACCGAGTCAGTAAGTAAAAAGGCCGCAACGGATAATTTCCGCTGCGGCCTTTTGGTTTGCCTAGCCGACGGTGCTAATGCACCGTTGAGTCAATGCTTACCTCTAGCTCTTGAACACGAAACCCGGCTGTCGTTCTTTATCCTTATCACGCTTTTCCCAGACGGCGATAATCTTATCGACGGCGACATAGCACACCTCGCCATCCTCGTCTTTCAAATGCAGCACTCCGTTTTCTACGTTCATGATTTCGCCGTGCAGGTTGGAAGTGGCGCCACAGCGAGCGTCGATCTTGCGGCCTATCAGGGTTCTCAAAAAATCTTCCATGATTATTACTTGTGGCCGTTGCGAAAGGTAATCTGCACCAGCGGCAGAACGGTATCGTCGCCCTGCTGGACCCGCTCAAACTGCAGCAAATCATAGTACGCACACCGCGCCCGGGCCGGAAATTCGCGGCACACCAGTGGCCGCGCGTGATAGATGGTGCACTGGCGCGTGTCGGGATTCAGGAACTTGCAAGCCTTGCCGAAAATCGGATCGGCCTTGCGCCGCAGGACGCGCTCGCCTTGCCAGATACTGGTGAAGCGCCGCGCCGCAGTTTCCAAATCGACCGCGAAGTGTTTTGCCAGGCGTTTTAGATCGCGCTTGGTAACTTGCACGCGCTCATATATAGAGCAGCAGTACGCCGGACACTTCGCGCAATTGTAGTAAGCAGGTTTCGTCTCGATTATGGCCATCCCGTGAGCGCTGGCTATCTTCGGCTCGACTTCTTGTATTCAGCCACCAGCAGGTTCATGAACTCTTCGTTACGTTGATAGAGCCGGCGCGGTGGTCGGGGCTTGCGCCTGGCTAGAGCATACGCTGCGATCAAAGGTAATGCTACCGTCGAATCCAGATAGCAAACAACTGCATCAGGCAGACGATCGGGATCGACCTTGCCCCACGACACGGCTTCACCGGGTGTCGCGCCGGAAAGTCCGCCGGTATCAGGCCGGGCGTCGGTTACCTGGAGAAAATAGTCGTGGCCGCGCTCGTCGATACCCAGCACTTCCTGAATCTGTGGTTCAGTCTGCAAGGCGAAGTTCTTGGGCGAGCCGCCGCCGAGGATGAAAATCGCGGACTTGCCGGATTTCTTTCGGTTCGCATGCTGGACCCGGTGGCTACTCCGACCAGTTGGGGTTCTGACACCATCATGAATCAAGCCGCGTTTTGCCGCCAACACAATCGCCGCGGTTTGATTCACGTCCAGAGAGGGATCGAAAGCGAGCTTGTTTCCCTGTAAAGCTTTGGCGGCGACATTCATGCCAATCGATGAATCGCCCGGCGATGAAGTATAGAGCGGCACCGCGTACTCGTACGCCGCCGACAGCAGCGACTTATTCTTCAGGCCCAGCTTTCGTTCGCGTTCCCAGACATATCGGCCTACCAGGTAGTGAAACTCGGCCGTGGACATCGGCCGCTGAAATTCAGGCGCTTCAATCACCCGGCGAAAAAATGCGTCGGTATCCAACAGTACTGAATAGTCAAAGAAGATGTCATAGATGCGCACCACTTCTTCGTCCCGCAGGACGATATCTGAAGTCTGCGCATTGCCTTCATGCATCGCCAAACCCAGGCCAAAGTGCGTGTCGTGATATAAGTTAGCGCCGGTCGAAATCATCCAGTCGATGAAGCCGGCCCTGATTAGCGGAATCAAAGCCGACATGCCCAGGCCCGCGGGCGTGAGCGCCCCGGTCAGCGTCAAGCCGACGGTGACGTCCGGCTCCAGCATTTTCTCGGTGAATAGCCAACAGGCTTCGCGCAGGCGCGCGGCGTTGTAAGCCAGGAATGCGTTGTCAACCAACTCGACAAGTTTGGTGTTGCCGGTGATGGGCTTT
>DASQPM010000073.1:0-7173 GCA_035643935.1 Pyrinomonadaceae bacterium
GCCGTTGAGAAGCTGCAAAGAATTCAATCCTGAGGAGCTGTCCTGATGTCATTGAACGATTCCACCCCACAAATCTCCCTTTCGGAACTGCTGCGCAAGTTATCAGAGCTTGGCGGTTCGGATTTGCACATCACCACTGGCTCGGCGCCTCAAGTACGCGTCGATGGGCACCTGCGACAGCTGGAAGGCTATCGCGAGCTGACGGCCGCTGACACGAAACAGCTTGCGTACTCAGTACTCACGGACGCTCAAAAACACCGCTTTGAAGAGAACCTTGAACTCGATTTCTCTTTCGGCGTAAAAGGCCTATCTCGCTTTCGTGCCAACCTCTTCAACCAGAGAGGCGCGGTTGGCGCCGTGTTCCGAGCGATTCCCTATGAGATCAGAGCATTTGAGGATCTGGGGCTGCCGCCGATCGTCTCGCAGCTTTGCGACAAACCGCGCGGTTTGATCCTGGTTACGGGGCCGACGGGTTCCGGTAAGTCAACCACGCTGGCCGCAATGGTCGACAAGATCAATCGCGATCGGCGCGAACATATTTTGACAATCGAAGATCCAATCGAATTTCTTCACAACCACAAAAATTGTTTGGTGAATCAGCGAGAAGTCAACGCCGACACCCACGGATTTGCGGCTGCGCTGCGAACTGCTTTGCGCCAGGATCCGGACATCGTGCTGGTTGGTGAAATGCGCGATCTGGAGACAATTGAGTCGGCACTGCGCATCGCAGAAACCGGACACCTCACACTAGCTACACTGCACACTAATTCGGCTGCATCCACTATCAACCGCATCATCGACGTATTCCCGTCGGATCAGCAGTCGCAGATTCGCGCCCAACTCTCGTTGGTGCTCGAAGGTATTTTGTGTCAGGCGCTACTGCCGCGAGCGGAAGGGACAGGGCGCGCCATGGCGCTCGAGATATTGGTTCCCAACACGGCTATCCGAAACCTGATTCGCGAGGACAAGGTCCATCAGATCTATTCAATGATGCAGACCGGCCAGGACAAGTATGGAATGCAAACTTTCAATCAAGCGCTTGCCACTCTTTATCATAAGCGCGCGATCAGCATGGATACGGCCCTGCAACGATCATCGAACGTCGATGAGTTGAAAGAGCTGATCGAACGCGGGTCGGGACTCAACCCCGGCAACGGGAATAAACAACATCCGAGCCCTTACGCGCAGGGTCGACCAATCGGAACTAGACCAGCGGTGAGATAAACTGACTCTTCTGGAGCTTCAAAGCTATGCCTACCTACGTATTCAAAGGGCGTAACAAACTTAACGAAATTATCGTCGGCGAACGAGTTGCTGATAACCGCGATGCGCTGCGACAGATCCTGCGTCGCGAACAGGTAACCCTCACCTCCGTAAAGGAAAAAGGACGCGAGATCGGAATCCCCAAGATCGGCGGCCGAAAGAAAGTTAAGGCCAAGGACCTTTCTATTTTCACGCGCCAGTTTTCAGTGATGATCGACGCCGGTTTGCCACTGGTCCAGTGTCTCGAGATTCTGGCACAACAGCAAGACAACAAATACTTTCAGCAGATCCTGATGCAAGTGCGGCAAGATGTAGAGGAGGGCTCGACTCTATCAGCAGCAATGGCGCGTCACCCGCGGGTTTTTGATCAACTCTATGCCAACATGGTCGAAGCTGGAGAAACAGGCGGTATTCTCGACTTGATTCTGCAGCGCCTTTCCACTTTCATCGAAAAGATTGTAAAACTAAAACGCGATGTTATCTCGGCGATGATTTACCCGGCGGCGGTTATAGTCTTGGCGGTCGCTGCCGTAGCCGTAATCATGGTGGTAGTGATCCCACAGTTTCAGAATATCTTCCTCGGGTTGCTGGGACCGGGTGAACAGCTTCCCTTGCCCACTCGCATCGTTGTCGGCATCAGTAGTTTTCTGGCGGGCTGGGGTGGACTCGTCATTCTGGCTTCGATCATCGCATTTGTGATCGCGTTTCGCACTTACTACAAGACGGTCAATGGACGCAAGAACATTGACCGCCTCACTCTGAAACTCCCAATTCTGGGAGACATCTTTCGCAAGATCGCTGTTGCCAGATTTGCTCGCACGCTTTCGACGCTGCTTTCTTCCGGAGTACCGATTCTTCAGTCCCTGGATATTACCGCTCGCACGGCTGGAAACGTAATCATCGAGGCCGCAATCAACAGCGTTCGTATGGGCGTCGAACGCGGAGAAAATTTCGTTGACCCACTCAAGGCCACCGACGTGTTCCCACACATGGTCGCGCAGATGGTTGGCATCGGCGAGCAAACGGGTGCACTCGATGCGATGCTGGGTAAGATCGCGGACTTTTACGAACAGGAAGTCGACGCTGCGATTGCAAACCTGCTGACGCTGATGGAACCGCTGCTCATTGGTTTCCTTGGTGTCACTATCGGCTCAATCGTAATTGCGATGTACCTGCCACTGTTTACGCTGATTGGCAAACTTTCGCAGGGCCACTAAACCGTCCACAGCTCATGGATACTCCCCGGGAGACTCAATCGAGTCTCCCTTTTTTTTGGTGCGCGACAATGGCGGGTCCAGGGGAAAAACGTTGTCCGCTGCTTCAGTGCTCTGTGATAGGCTTTCCGCAGTGGGAAATCCGGAAGACGCAACCGCCAGAAAGTACTCGTTGGGCCGCAAACTATGGTGGCTAATCTTTGGCCGCCTGGCGGTAGCGATATTTATTGTGCTGGTGCGCGTAATTTGGATTTCCGGACGCAACGACGAGGCCTGGACACAGGCACTGGCGACGCTGTTGATTGTTTGCGGCCTCACCCTGGTCTATTCGCTGGCGCATCGAATTTCGCGCACACTTCCCTTCCAGGCCCGACTGCAATTTGCGTTGGATATCATTCTGGTCACCTGGCTCAATTGGACCACTGACGTTATCCATTCGCCTTACATCGCGCTCTACATCGTCATCATCGCTGCCGCAAGTCTGTTTCTTGGGCCACGCGACGCAATTGTGACCTCGCTTGGTTGCGCGGTCGCGTTTACCGCCAGCGCACTCGCAGTGCTTGCCGGTTATGGTACGCATTCACCGCGCTTATTGGACGTGGGCAGTTCCCAAACTATCCAGACTGTAGGGCTGTTCGATCTGGCGTTTCTGGTGGTCGGATTGCTTTCGGCGCGTTTAGCCGAACGTCAATCGCGCTCGGACGTGCGCTTGATCGCTGCAACCCAGTCCCTTGCCAGCCTGCGCGCGCTGCATGAAAGGATTGTAGAGTCGATTAAGTCAGGCGTCGTCACTACCGATTTGGAAGGGAGAATTTACACCTTTAACGAGGCGGCTGAAGAGATCACAGGTTACAAGCGACAGGATGTACACGGTCAGGATGCATCGATCTTCTTTGGTGAAATAAACGAAATCATTGCCGGCTCGCTCGATATTCACAGCACGCAGTCCAGCCCGCGATTTGAAGCAGACTGCTTGACAGCGGACGGCCTGCGGTTGCGGCTCGGCTTTACTATCTCGCCGCTATTTTCCGAGGCCGGCGACACGACGGGAACAGTCATCACGTTTCAGGATCTGACGCACATTCGCGCTCTTGAAGAGACTTCTCGTCGGCAGGATCGCTTAGCTGCGATTGGTCGCATGGCTGCATCCATCGCTCACGAGATTCGCAATCCTCTGGCAGCAATGCGCGGTTCGATTCAGATGTTGCGAGCAGATATGGCCAACGACTCCTCGCAAACTGAGTTAATGGAGATAATCTTGCGCGAGTCTGATCGCCTCAACCGGATCATTAGTGATTTTTTGAGCTATGCGCGGCCGCGTTCAATAAATCAGTCAAAAGTTAATGCCGGGGAACTGTTGCAGCAAACGTTCATGTTGCTGCGCCACAGCGCTGAAATCAATCCCAGCCATTCGATCGAAGAACAGGTGCCAGCAAACCCCACATTGATCAATGCCGATTCCGAACAACTGCAACAGGTCTTCTGGAACCTTTCTCGCAATGCGCTTCAGGCAATGCCCACAGGCGGGACGCTGCGCGCCACGGTACACAAAAACTCAAACGAGCGCTTGCGAATTACTTTTTCAGACACCGGCCGGGGCATGGCGCCAGAACAGGTGGAGCATCTTTTTGAGCCCTTTTCTTCGACCACGGGAGGCACCGGGCTGGGTCTGTCGATCGTTTATCAAATCATTCGCGATCATGGTGGTACAATCAATGTGCGCAGTCGCGAGGGACATGGGACGACAATTTCGATCGAGCTGCCGGGAAGTGAAAACGAATAACTGTCCCAGCTTTTGGTTAAGTTAAAACTCCGTGATTTCTGACTTCTGACTTCTGTCTTCAGCAATGGCGAACCTGCTAATCGTCGATGATGAACTAGGAATGCGCCAGTTTTTGACGCATCTTTTTCAGCGTGACGGCCATGTCGTCCGGGCCGCCGAAAATGGGCGCCAGGCGATGGAACTGCTACGCGACGCGCCATCCGACCTGGTCATTTCTGATGTGCGCATGCCCGATATGAACGGCATCGAGTTGCTGCGATCGGCCCGCGAGCTTTTTCCTGAAATCGAAGTGGTTCTAATGACGGCATTCGCAAACGTCGATACCGCTCGCAAAGCTTTTTTGCTTGGTGCCTACGACTTTGTGCAAAAGCCTTTCGACAACGAGGTGTTAAAGGAAACCGTTGGGCGCGCGTTGCAGAAAGTTTCACTGGTTAAAGAAAAAGAAGCGCTGCTGCAAGAGAACAAAGTTCTAATTCAGGGACAGCGGATGCGCGGCCGGCTCAACAATATCATCGGACGCTCACCAAGGATGCAGGCGCTTTACCAGATGATCGAGACCGTGGCTCAGGTGCCTTCGACCGTGCTGGTGACTGGCGAATCCGGAACCGGAAAAGAGCTCGTTGCTCGAGCTATTCATGATCTGAGCCCGCGCGCGGAGAAACCTTTCGTTTCAATTAACTGTGGCGCGTTTACTGAAACCCTGCTCGAGTCGGAACTGTTTGGTTATGTAAAAGGTTCATTCACCGGCGCAAACACCAATCGGAAAGGTCTTTTTGAGGCGGCCAACACCGGCACTATCTTTCTGGACGAGATTGGTGAGATGTCTCCAGCAATGCAGGTAAAATTGCTGCGCGTATTACAAGAACGAAAGTTGCGGCCTGTGGGCGCAACTGATGAAACGACAGTTGACACGCGCGTCATCGCTGCCACCAACCGCGACCTCGGCAGCATGGTCAAGGACGGAGCTTTTCGCGAAGACCTGTTTTATCGTATTTCAGTAATCCCGATTGAGCTTCCTTCTTTGCGCGAGAGGACGGAAGACATTCGCGAACTGGCGCAGCATTTTATCGGGAAGTTTTGTGTGGGCACGGGACGCGAGTTGTCGATCAGCGAGAGTGCAGTGCGCTTGTTGGAGGGCTATATCTGGCCAGGCAACGTGCGTGAACTGGAACACGCAATTGAACGTGCGGTGGCGCTTGAGACAACTGACTCTATTCAACCAGAGCGCCTGCCGGAAAAGATTACGAATTACAACCCTTACCGCATCGCTGAAAGTTTTGAATTTCCGGAAGAGGGTGTAAACCTCACCGCCCATTTGGACCAACTCGAGAAAACCTATGTGCTTGAAGCACTGCGGCGAAAAGTAGGGAACCAAACCAATGCCGCGGAGCTGCTGGGTCTTTCTGTCCGATCCCTGCGGCACTTACTCGACAAGCACGGTATTCGCGGATTGACGGCGCAGATGCGCGACGAACGCCGTAATTCTGATTCACCGCCCCGCCGCCGCTCTTCGGATCCGGCGCCTCGTCGTCGTGAAGATGACGAGTCGGAGTTTGCTGCAAGCGCCAGTGAACCCTGATGTCGCTTACCATCTCTATCTAATCGTCAGCCCCAATACTGCCGGAAACCGTCATGAGGTGGATGCCGAAATTCGTCAGCAGTGGAGGGCTCCAGCTAGCTGATCAAGCGTGAAACTGTAAACGCCAACAATTCATACGTTTTCCCGCTAACCCGCCGTGGCACGGTCATTGTATTTGCCCTATCTGGCATATCGCGCCCTTTGAGTCCCCTGGTGGTGATGACGACGGACTGAGGCGAGAAAACCTTACCGCTCTTGCTTTTGTAGAGCATGAATAAAGAAATGAACTTGCATAAACGCCATCAAGGTTTCTCACTGATTGAGTTGCTACTTGTCGTCGCGATTATTGGCATTATCTCCGCCATCGCCGTGCCGAATCTGCTCGCTTCCAAGCGTGCCGCTAACGAAGGCTCGGCCGTCGCGTCTGTGCGCACGATCACCAGCGCCGAGGCCACTTACCAAGCCACCACTGGCGTCGGCTCGTACGGCAGCTTGGCTAACCTCAACACCGCGGGTCTCGTTGACTCCGCTTTGTCCGGCAGCACCATCGCCGCACCGAAGAGCGGCTACGCTTTCACCGCCGATGCAGACGCCACCACGCCTAACTCTCAATACTTAACTACCGCCTCCACGTCTGTTGCCAGTGGCGTGACTGCCAGCGGATCTCGCAACTTTGCCTCTGATTCAACCGGCGTTGTCACCTATGTGGCGGCCAGCACCACGGCCATGACCAGCAACAACGGAACACCAATCGGAAACTGATTAGAATCGAAATCGGTGTATAGACCGTGGAGGGGAAGAGCGTGAGGGCTAATGCCCCTTTTTCTCATTCAGGGTTTTGGAGAGCTAGAAACAGCACATGTTCTCCCTCGATTACCAGAAATCGTCATTAATCACTTGCCGCATTTTGTCACCTTACCCGAGAGGTCACCACGCGTATGGCTCAGGAATGCTGAAAACCTCAACATTCCGCTGCTTTTCGACAATCTCCATCGTGGCACAAGCCTTGTTATTCAACTACACGACACTTCGCGCTCTGCGCGGCACTCTATCGTGATGACGAAGGCCGTTGGCGCGAGAAACCCTAACCACTTTCTCTCTTAAGGAGCACGAACAAAGAAATGAACACGAACAAACGCCAAGAAGGCTTCTCACTGATTGAGTTGCTCATCGTCGTCGCGATTATCGGCATTATCGCCGCCATCGCCATCCCCAACTTACTCGCTTCCAAGCGCGCGGCTAACGAAGGTTCTGCCGTCGCGTCTGTACGCACTGTCACCAGTGCCGAAGCCACCTACCAGGCCACCACCGGCGCCGGCTCTTACGGCAGCTTG
>DASQPM010000074.1:0-6247 GCA_035643935.1 Pyrinomonadaceae bacterium
GGGCAAAAGTGGACACCGCAAATCGCGAAAGAGACCGGCGCAAAAGCCGCGCATCCAAACGCGCGCTTCACCGCTCCTGCCTCACAGTGTCCGACGATTGATCCGGATTGGGAAAACCCGAATGGGGTGCCGATCAGCGCCATCATTTTTGGCGGACGGCGCGCCACCACCATGCCGCTCGTCTATCAATCATTCAATTGGAGCTCCGGCGTTTACCTTGGCGCGACCATGGGTTCGGAAATGACTGCGGCCGCAGCGGGCACGATCGGCAAAGTGCGTCGCGACCCGATGGCCATGCTGCCCTTCTGCGGTTATCACATGGGCGATTATTTTCGACACTGGATCCGCATGCAGCGGTCGCTCAGCGAAACGCCGCGCATCTTTCATGTGAACTGGTTCCGCAAAGACGCTGAAGGAAATTTCCTGTGGCCGGGATTCAGTGAAAACATGCGCGTCTTGAAATGGATAGTTGACCGCGTTCATGGCCGCGCTCTCGCCAAAGAGACTCCGATCGGGTGGATGCCCCACTATGAAGACATCAACTGGAAGGGACTCGACTTTTCAAGAGAGACGTTTGAGGAGCTGCAGCAATTCGATCGCCCTGCCTGGCGCGATGAAGTCCTGGGGCATGAGGAACTCTTTCTTACCTTGCACGACCGTCTGCCCCCCGAGACGATCTACGAACGCGAACTACTCATCTGCCGGCTGTAGCATTCGGTAGGACAGACATTCTTGTCTGTCCTTATTTTTCACAAGCTACAACTCTATCCCCTCTAAATAAAAGCGAGAGGGACAGACAGGAATGTCTGTCCTACCTATCCCGGGGGCCAGTTTAGCGCGCGACCGCCGAGCACGTGCACATGAAGATGAAAAACTGATTGGCCAGCGCCGGCGCCGGTATTTATCACCGCGCGATAGCCGCTCTCGTCAAGACCGGCGGCGTTCGCAACCCGGGCCGCTACGCGCAACAGATGGCCTAGCAGTGCTTCATCCTTTTGTGAAGCATCATCAAGTGAATCGAGATGCTCGCGCGGAATTACCAGCAGGTGAGTTGGCGCTTGCGGATTGATGTCACTGATAACTACCGCGCGATCGTCTTCGCGGACGAATTCGGCGGGAATCTCTCGAGCAACGATGCGACAGAATAAGCAGTTTTCTTCTGACATGCTCTTTCCTAATCCCGTAGCGCAAACCGTTTCTACCAAAGCGGCAAGAAGTTCAGAGTACAACCTTTAGGTTGCTGATGCGGAAGCGGCAAGTTAAAGCTTGTACTCTCAACTACTATGCGGTTTCTGCGGAGATTTCGGAATGGGCCGCCTGCGATAACGGCGCCGTCACCGACTCGCGAATGCGTTCAATGTCCGCGCCCACAGCTCGCAGCTTCGCTTCGATTTTTTCATAACCGCGGTCGATGTGATAGACGCGATCGATAATTGTTTCGCCATTGGCAACCAGCCCCGCCAGCACTAATGATGCGGAGGCGCGCAGATCGGAAGCAATCAATGGCGCTCCATTCAACTGTGTCGGGCCGCTGACGGTGGCGCTGTGGCCATCGATGGAAATGTTCGCGCCCATGCGTTGCATTTCTGACGCGTGCATAAAGCGGTTCTCGAAAACAGTCTCTTCAATAATCGCGTTGCCCGCGGCCTGGGTCATCAGTGCCATGTACTGGGCCTGCATGTCAGTGGGAAACTTCGGATACGGTCGCGTGGTAACTGCTCTCGCATTCAGATCATTCCGGGCAGACACGCGCAGCGTCGTTGCTCCATGCTCCTCAATCTCCACACCCACTTCGCGAAACTTATCAATCACGGCGGAGAGCTGATCAGGCCGGCAATTGGTAATTTCCAGTTCTCCTCGCGTGATCGCCGCGGCCGCGATGAAGGTGCCGGTCTCAATTCGATCCGGAATGATTGTATGCTCGCCTGGGCCAAGCGCTTCTACGCCTGCAATCGTTATCGTGCTGGTTCCGGCCCCGTTAATGCGCGCGCCCATTTTGTTGAGCAAGTCAGCCAGATCGCTAATCTCCGGTTCGCACGCCGCGTTGTGCATTACAGTGGTGCCGCTCGCCAGTGTCGCCGCCATCAACAAATTTTCGGTGCCCGTTACGGTCACTTTATCGAATTGTATTTCAGCGCCGATTAAGCGCCCGGCCTTGGGTGCGCGCGCGATCACGTTGCCCGCTTCAAGCCGAACTTCGGCGCCCAACTTCTCAAACGCTTTCAAATGAAGATCAATCGGTCGCGTGCCTATCGCGCACCCACCGGGCAGCGAAACTTTGGCTTTACCAAACCGCGCCAGTAATGGCCCAAGCGCCAGCACCGACGCGCGCATGGTCCTTACCAGCTCATAAGGCGCTTCAAATATTTCAATGTGGTTTGCGCTTATCTTGTGAGTGCGGAGTTCCGGCGTCAGTACAGTCGCGCCCAGGTCTTCGAGCAGGCGACGCTGCGTAATGATGTCGCGAACGTAAGGCAGGTTATGCAGCGTAACTGTTTCAGCGCTCAGCAACGCAGCGGCCATGCATGGCAACGCCGAATTCTTGGCGCCACTGATCGAGATGCGGCCACGCAAAGCCTGACCGCCGTTGATGCGAAACTTATCCACCCCAACAGATTAGATTAAAACTCAAAAACGTTAAAGCTTGCGCAGGCTGAGGTAGCGGGTTAATTTCGCTGTGTCCGATAAAGTTTTGGAACGTCTGAACAAGTTGCTGAAAGGTGCGTGGTTTGTTCCCCTCCCTTTGAAAGGGTGCGAAGCTTGACGCGCTTAGTTTGTCGCGGCGTTACGACAAGCTAAAGCTTACCGGACATAGACTGACTCATTACCCAAGTGCTGCAAGTTGAGGGCAAACAAATAACGCGGCGCTCAATTAAGAACGCCGCGTCCTGCCTGAAAGTTAATTAAGTATGAACTAGTAGCCGCCGCCTCGCTTCACGCGCACGCCGCCATTGGTGGTCATGGCGCGGATTGTCGGCCCGCCAGAACCAAGGTTGACCGCGATCTCGCGCGTTATTCGTCCCTGCACCGTTACGGGAAAATCAATGCTCAGATTTCCATTCACCGTCCCAGTTTCCAGATGCGCAGAATAATTTTCCGGCACTGACATGTTGATGCCACCGTTGGTGGTTTTCACATCCATCTCTTCGCCGTCCCAACGGTCACCCGTCAACTCTATCGACAGTCCGCCGTTAGTCGTGCCTCCATGTACAGCACCGCCGACGTGCCTTAACGAAACGCCACCGTTGACCGCGGTAAAATCAAGACGGCCCTGCACGTCGCTAATCGCGATGCCGCCATTGTGCGATACCAATGATAGGTCTGAACGGCGGGGAACAAAGATTTCGTAGCTGACACTCCAGTAAGCCTCTCTGCGGCTTTCGGGGCCAGTCGCAAAAATCTTCGATCCCGCGGTTTCAATATGCACCTGTTTTGCCAGCTCGTCCGCGTCTGCCTGGGACGCTCCGGATGCCTGGAGGCGCGCTCTTACTAAAATCTCATTGCGGTCCCAGCCCTTCACGGACACGCCGCCGTTCTGGCGCGCGTCCACCGCAAGAGTGCCGCTCGGCGCCAATGTTTGTTCCTGGATTTCACAGTGAGTAAAGCGATCGTTCTCCCATTTATCGCGGCAACCCATTGCTTTGTCCTGATCCGCAAACGCTGATAATGCGGTCACAATTGTCAGCATGAAAATGAACGCACTACGTCGTAGCCACTTGTTCATGTGTGTCTCCTTACGTTATTTAGTTTTACCAGATTGTTCTTCGCGCGGTTCTGACCACTAAACACCGTGGTGCGGAAAATTGTGGCAAGTTATTGTGGGCAGATTGGCCTAATCACGTTTCATCAAAGCAAGTATGCGGGGAATGCCCTGGAGGTCATCATAAATCTCGAGCAGTTTCCATACGCTTTCGTCGATAAGTTGTCTGACAGCGTCATGCTGATCAAAGCCCATTTCAAAGATGAGGCGCCCACCACTCTTCAGATAGTCAGCGCTCTCAACCAGCAGCCGCCGGATGACTGACAAACCGTCCTCGCCCGCGGTAAGAGCGATCCGCGGCTCAAAGTCGCGCACTTCTCTTTGCAAACCGGCAATCGCACGCTCAGCAACATAAGGCGGATTCGAAACAATCAAATCGAAAGTCTCTCCAAACGCTGATCCAAGACCCGCAAAGCAATCAGAAGCGACGAACGAAAGGCGTTCCTGAACGCCGTGACGATTTGCGTTTCGCTCCGCAACTGCCAAAGCTGCTGCTGAAATGTCGAGTGCGATTCCGCGAGCGCGTGGAAGCTTGTGCAGCAATGTGACGACGATGCAACCTGAGCCGGTGCCGACGTCGCAAATGAAGGGCGTCTCGTTTGGCGAAACAATTGATAACGCCGCTTCAACCAACAACTCGGTTTCAGGCCGCGGGATCAATACGTCGGTGTTCACTTCAAACTCGATGCCAAAAAATTCCTGGCGCCCGGTGATGTATTGCAATGGCTTGCCCTGGGCACGTGCGTCGAGCGACTCACTAAACTCTTCAGCTTGTTCGTCGGTGAGTTGATCTTCTGCGTGGGCGATGATGTAAGTACGATCTCGATTCAGAACATGCATTAACAACGAACCGGCTTCGCGCCGTTCTTCCGGCACGCCAGCCTTCCGAAGTTTGTTGGAGCCGTGAAGGATCGCTTCTGCTATCGAGGTGCCCATTGCAAGTTTCCGCCGGGACGACGTTTGGTTCTCTGCCGATCGGCCTTATAATCAGCCGCAAGTAATTCAGGCAATTTTTTTTCGCTATCTCGACTGTCGCGCTTTCCCTATTTTGGGAACAGAAAGCTTATTGGAAGTTTCCTGTTAGCAACACGGTACGAGTCTCGTTCCTCCCGTATACGACAGGACCTCCCGGCCATTTCGGTTGTGGAGGTTCTGGCGTAAATAAGGAGTGGTGAGTTTAACAATGTTTCTTTAAGGAGCAAGGGTGGGCGCACTTTCCAAAGCGATTTTGTTATTCTCCCTTAACTGGCTCGACGCTCAGTTAACCATCCTTTGGGTGCGCCTACACGTGGCCACCGAAGGAAACGGCTTCATGGCCCACCTGCTTAATCACAGCGAACGTTCTTTCCTGTCCGTCAAACTTACCATCGGTGCCCTGGCCGCCTACACACTTTACCGTTGCGCCGATATTCCCATTGCCCGCCGCGGGATGAAACTCGTGTTGGGCATTTACCTGGTGCTGATGTTTGTTCATGTAGCCACCGGTTTTTCAGCTCTCGGTTGGCACGCTCCTGCTACGGTGCTTACTTATTTCGTTAGCCTGCCCAAAACCTTCTTCGCTATCTTCGCCTGGTAAAACTGCTTCGCACACCTACGATTCGCTTTTTCGGAACGCTCAGAGTTCTTCAATTAAAAAGGAACGCAAACCTCAGGGGAACGTGTGAAGAATGCTTGTCTGCGGAGAGCAGGTATTAGTGTTTCTGTGGCTTGCATAGGTTTCAAGGAAAGCCTAGATTTGTCGCTATCGGCAGGGCGATTACTCAACCAGATGAAGAATCGCGCAACCTGCCATCGCAGCTTCGGCATCTTAAAAACTCGAGTCATAACTAGCGGAATAACCTAATAAGATAAGAGAGAACCAAGCCATGTATAGACTTTCAGCACGTCAAATCCTGGTGATTGCTTTGATTTCGGGACTGTTTGCCGCGGGCACAATTGCGGTCGTGGATCGGCTGTCGAACCGGTTGCAGCCGGCTCGCGCCGCGTTTTCCGAAAAATCGCCCAGCGGCATAACTGATCCGGCAACGGTCACTGACGAACAAAACAACATCGAGATCTATCGCACCTTGTCGCCGGGCGTCGTCAACGTTCATTCAACTTCCTACGCCCGCGATTTCTTTGGCTTCGTTGAGCCGCAGGAAGGTTCCGGGTCGGGTTCGATCATCGATCAGGACGGGAACATTCTTACCAACTATCATGTGATTGAAGGCGCACAGAAACTTGCCGTCAGTTTTGGCGGCCAGAAAAACTACGCCGCGAAAGTAGTTGGCGGCGACCCCGACACGGATCTGGCTGTGATCAAATTGATCGAGACGCCTAAAGAAGCTTTGACCATCGTCCCCCTGGGCGATTCGGATAAGCTCGAAGTGGGCCAGAAGGTTTTGGCAATCGGCAATCCTTTTGGTCTCGATCGCACCTTGACTACCGGGGTGATCAGCGGGTTGCAGCGTCCGATTCGCGCGCGCAATGGACGGCCAATTGAAGGCG
>DASQPM010000075.1:0-2721 GCA_035643935.1 Pyrinomonadaceae bacterium
TGGTCGCTACCGCTTCCGGTTCTGTATTCGTCGACCCACGATGCAAGTAAAGCAGTAGGCAAATTCATAATCCTATCGGGGGGCCTGATTTCGCTAACCTGTTATCGCGTTTGCGACTTTTTGTGCAAAGCCCATTTCGACCTTAAGTCTCATTCGAACCTGCGTCCAATTCAGCCAGCAAATTATTGAGTTCGACCGGCAGCGGCGCAACAAACTGCATCGACTCGCCGCTTGCGGGATGACGGAATCCAAGGCGCTCGGCGTGGAGAAACTGCCGCTGCAATTTGCGAATCGCCGCCCGCAGCCTGACATCCTGAACAGTTTTGTCGCGCCCGCCGCCATAAATTTCGTCGCCAACAACCGGGTGTTTGAGCCAGGAAAGATGCACGCGAATCTGATGCGTGCGACCGGTTTTCAATTCAACGTCGAGCATTGTAAACGAACTAAAGCGCCGTCGAACCTTATAGAGTGACAGCGCGCCGCGGCCGGCAGGCACCACGGCCATGCGTATTCGCGTTCGTGGATCGCGGGCAATCGGCTGTTCAATGCGCCCTGATTCCTGTTTGACTACGCCATGGACCAGAGCCACATAACTTTTGAAAACCTCGCGGGCGCGAAACTGATCCGCCAGACTTTCGTGCGTCGCTTCCTGCTTGGCAACGACCATGAGTCCGGAAGTGTCTTTGTCCAGGCGATGGACGATGCCGGGGCGAATGTCGCCTGCGCGAGTCGAGAGTTTTTGGAAGTGATAAGCCAGGGCGTTGGCGAGCGTTCCCGAGTGAATACCGGCGGCCGGATGGACCACGAGACCGGCGGGCTTGTTAACCACGATCAGGAAATCGTCTTCAAAGACGATATCCAGCGGGATGTCTTCGGGCGTAAAACTAGCCGCGGGTGGCGGCGTCAATTCGACTTCAATTTCATCGGCGGCGCGCAACTTGTACGAAGGCTTTGCCGGCTTCCCGTTGACCAGGACTTCTTCGTCTTCAATCAACCGTTGCAAGCGCGCGCGACTCCAGCCATCGATTTGTTCGGCGAGGAAAGCATCCAAACGAGTGCCGGCATTGCTCTCTTTAACTGCGAGCGAAACTATTTCATTGTCTGAAAAAGATTGAACCGTGGATACCGCCTTCTGATCACCGGAACTCATGCAGCGAATTTCAAGACGAGCTCGTTGGTTAGCGACAAGAAGTTTAGAGTCCAACCTTTAGGTTGCGCGGTTGCGAACGAGCAAGCTAAAGCTTGTACTCTAAACTGCGCGTGTGGTTGCAGAGAGCCACATCCCACTCTAGCCGTTCTTTTTCTCAAACTCTTTCATGAAGGCAACCAGCGCCTTGACGCCAGCGAGCGGAAACGCGTTGTAGATTGATGCGCGTATGCCGCCGACGGACCGGTGTCCTTTTAATCCATCCAAACCCTGCGCGGTCGCCTCAGCAGTAAATTTCTTTTCGAGTTCTTCGTTGGGCAGGCGAAAGGTGACGTTCATAATCGAGCGCGAGTCGTGATCGGCGTGGCCGCGATAGAAATCAGTTGCATCAATGGCGTCATAAATCATTTGCGCCTTTGCTTCGTTTTCCCGGTGCATGCCGGCCAAGCCGCCTCTCTCTTTCAGCCAGTCGCAGATCAGGCTGATGATGTAAATGCCCCAGGTATTCGGCGTGTTGTAAAGCGATTTGTTCTCGACATGCGTGCGATAGTCGAGCATGGTGTGAAGCCCTTCGGGAATTTTCTTCAAGAGGTCGTCGCGCAGAATGACGAGCGTAACTCCGCTTGGTCCCATGTTCTTTTGCGCGCCTGCATAGATGATCCCGTATTTCTCAACCGGAATCGGGTGCGACAAAATGTCTGACGAAGCATCGGCAATCAGCGGCACGTCAGCAACATCGGGTTCCTGTTTCCATTCAACGCCTTCAATCGTTTCGTTCGTGGTTATGTGCACGTACGCCGCCTGCGGATCCAGCTTCAATTCTTCAGTCGCAGGCACGCGCGTAAAGCCGCCGTCGGCCATCGTCGCAGCGACATTAACATTGCCGGAGCGTTTCGCTTCCTTCAGCGCCTTTTTTCCCCAACTACCGGTGATGACGTAATCGGCGCTGCCATCCGCAGCCAGAAAATTCATTGGCACCATCGAAAACTGGAGACTCGCGCCGCCCTGCAAAAACAGGACGTGATAGTTTGCCGGGATGCCAAGCAGCTCTCGCAAGCCGGATTCAGCCTTCGCGAAAATCTCGTCGAAAGTTTTTGAGCGGTGACTGATCTCCATTACCGACATGCCGACACCGGGCAGTGCCAACAAATCGCGCTGGGCCTGTTCCAAAACAGGAACCGGAAGAACGGCTGGTCCGGCACTAAAGTTAAAAACTCTCTCGTCCATTCGTTTTCTCCGCGCGATTGCTTCAGGTAGCGTTCGCTTCAATTAGTTCAGAGTCCAACCTTTCGGTTGCTGGTTGGAAAGCGGCAAGCTTAAGCTTGTACTCAGAACTACTTGAACTATTCGTTGTAACGACCGCGCATCATGCGGCCGGCCATGCGCGTTACCAGCGAGCGCGGCGCCAGCCGTTCTGCTTCCATCATGGCCCAATTGGCCCACCCCGAAATAATGTGGCTCTTGCCGCTAGCAAGACCCCGCAACGCTGTGTCGACCACTTCTTCCGGCGTTTGCGAAGCCCGCGCGGGCGGTTTTTCGCCGCGTGCAGCCTCGAAAAAATTTGTTTCAGTAAC
>DASQPM010000076.1:0-4770 GCA_035643935.1 Pyrinomonadaceae bacterium
ATTGAGCGCGCCTGCATTCTTTCCGATTCCCTGGTGTTGGACCCCATCGACCTTGGACTTGTGATTCGAAGCGAAGGCAATCAAACACCGTCTTCGTTCGATCTCAATGGCACGCTGTCTGAAGTCGCGCAGCGTGCTTTGCGCTTTGTCGAGCAACGTAAGATCGCGGCGGCGCTGAAAAATAACAACGGCAATAAGGGTCAAGCTGCCGAAGAGCTGGGCGTCAGTTACAAAACACTGCTAACAAAAATAAAAGACTACAATCTCTGATCCTAGATGCGCGATTCTTCCAATGCCGGCGCTTCTCCTCCTGCGCAAGCGGAAAGTGAGACCGCCGACACACATGACGAAGCAAGTTCGATCGCGGGCGAGACGATCGAACAGGTCGGCGATGCCGGAATAGATAGCGCCGTTGGCGAAACATCAAGACCTCAAGCTGAGCGCAGCAGTGGTAGATCCGCATTTCTGGTCGGCGCCGGCATTCTCATTAGCCGTCTCGTAGGCTTAGTTCGACAACGCGTTTTCGCGCATTACTTCGGCACTTCCGCAGCCGGTGATGCGTTCAGCGCCGCGTTTCGCATTCCGAATTTCCTGCAGAACATTTTCGGCGAAGGCGCTCTTTCAGCTTCGTTCATTCCTGTTTACGCAAAACTACTTGCCCATGACGACGAAGAGGAAGCCGCGCACGTAGCTAATGCGGTGCTCGGCATACTGGCACTGGTCGTTTCAATTATCGTGCTGGCCGGCGTTCTGACCACTCCCTACATCATCTCCGCCATCGCACCGGGATTTAAAGGCGAGACACGCGAGTTAACTATTCGCCTGGTGCGAATTCTCTTCCCCGGCGCCGGTCTGTTAGTTCTGTCTGCCTGGTGTCTCGGCGTCCTCAACAGCCATCATCGTTTCTTTATTTCCTACACCGCGCCGGTCGCATGGAATCTGGCAATGATCGTTTCGCTGGTAGTCTTCGGTCGAAAGGTCGGCCAGTTTCCACTCGCCGAATACGTAGCCTGGGGTTCAGTTATCGGCAGTGCCTTGCAATTCGGCGTTCAGCTCCCAACTGTCTTCGGGTTGGTGCGCCGGCTTCGTCCGGTGATTGATTTAGCGAGTGTTCATGTCAGGACTATTGTCAGAAACTTTTTCCCCGTCTTCATGAGCCGCGGCGTGGTCCAGATCAGCGCCTTTGTTGACGCCGTGCTCGCAAGCTTTCTGCCTGAGGGTTCAGTGGTGGCTCTGACTTATGCGCAAAGTCTCTATACGTTGCCCGTCAGTTTGTTTGGCATGTCAGTGTCGGCAGCAGAGCTGCCGGCGATGTCCAGAGCAATCGGCAACACTGAACAGGTTGCCGAAGTATTGAGACAGCGGCTGGATGATGGATTGCAACGCATTGCCTTTTTGATTGTCCCTTCGTCGATGGCTTTCCTCGCGTTAGGCGATGTGATTGCCGCAGTGCTTTATCAAACCGGGCAGTTTAAGCACGATGCTTCAATTTTCGTTTGGGGTATTCTCGCGGGCTCGACAGTTGGTTTGCTCGCTTCCACATTGGGTCGTCTCTATTCCTCAACCTACTACGCTCTTCATGACACTCGTACGCCATTGCGCTATGCGATCGTTCGCGTTGCGCTAACCACGGTCCTGGGTTACTTGTTTGCACTTCCATTGCCGGTGGCTCTGCACATTAATCCAAAATGGGGCGTTGCAGGACTGACGGCTTCGGCAGGCATTGCCGGCTGGATCGAGTTTGCTCTGCTCCGTCGCACTCTGAATCGGCGCATTGGCAAAACGGGTCTGGCAGGCTTATATGTGACTAAACTCTGGCTTGCTGCGCTAGTCGCGGCAGGGATTGGCTGGGGACTTAAGCTGCTGGTTGGTAATCTTCATCCCATTCCGCTGGCCGCGGTGGTCCTCGGCGGTTACGGAGTTTCCTATTTCGCAATCACCTCTGCTCTCGGTATACCCGCCTCGCAGACCGTTGTTGGCAGGCTTTTCCGCCTGGTTAAGTTTTGGAAATAGCTGATTCGCGATACATAACTCCAGAAAACCTGAAAGCCCCTGTTTATTGGTTCTTTTCCAAAGAGTAAGGAAATTCAACTGGTCACTGTGCCACCACGGGCAAAACCTTAGGGATTACACAGAGACTCACTCGAGGAGGAGACTGAGGAAATGAACAAGCTTTTCGCGAAGGGAATTTTTACTCTTGCGGCGCTGTTAACTCTTTCGCTTGCGGGCACCAGTGCGCGAGCCGACAACTTCCTAATCGTTCCGTCTGGACCAAATATTATTCAACCTGCCGGTCTGGGAACAGTCAATACAGTACTCGTAATCCAGAGTCCCGGTTCATCGACCAATGCGACGGGTTCCGTCGCTTATGCTCCGAACGACGCCAGATCGAACCGCAGGGGCGATCTTGTAATTGGCAATCAGATCGTAGGCGGTTCCAATAATCAAACCTACTCGGTCACAGAACTAGGTGTCAGCAACGGAAATGTTTGCATTAACATGAACATTAACGACCCGAACAAGGGTGGCAGCAATGCCGGACCCCGCGGGCCAATCGTGCTCAACACCCTGATCCTGACTGCTTACGACCAATCCGGAACGGCTGTTTTCAGCGCACACCTCGCTGATGCCCTGACATTACGTGAGGCCACTTTGAATGGCAACGGCACGGGCAAGTCTGATTTCACGTTTGCACTCAACGCCGACGCGGCAGCGGCTTTGGCGGCGGCGATTGCAGCCAATCCGAACCTCAGATTAGGTCTGGCGGCAAGCGTTTCGGACGCTCAAGGCGGACACGAGAGCTTCTTCTTCTGCAAGGGTTGTGATCCTCATCGAGAAGTTCCCGAACCAGCCTCGATGTTGCTGCTCGGCACTGGTCTCGCAGGAACTGTGGGCGCCATTCGCAGACGACGCAACGCGGCCAAACCTGAATAAATTCGATCTCCTTCCTTGAGTTACAAAGGCCTGAGCGGGCCAAAAACCTGCTCAGGCTTTTGCTTTGAAGATTTTTCTGGAGAAATCGAGACATTGATTATTTAGTTAGTTATCCTGGAAAAACGGACGGGCTAGTGCAGCGGCAGAGGCGAGGCGGCCTCGGGCCGCCATTTTTGTTTTAAGCGCCGGATTGACCCTGTCAGACCCCATCCTTATCATCAAACGGTGCAGCCGGTTATCTCAGCCCAACAAATGAGGGAAATCGATCACCTCACCGTCGAGAATTATCAAATCTCGTCACTCCAACTGATGGATTCGGCCGCCGCCGCCTGCTTTGAGTCGATTGCAACGCATTTTGGCGGCAATGTGAGCGGCAAGAGAATACAAATAGTTTGCGGGCCGGGAAATAATGGCGGGGATGGTGCCGCGCTCGCCCGTCAATTAGCTGCGCACCAAGTGCAAACGGATGTGATACTTTTCGGCAACGTCAGCGAAACGAGTGGCGATGCGCGCTATAACTTCGAAGCGCTGGCCAACCTCAAAACGTCTGATGAAGCCACCCACTTAGACTTCAGCGAATGTCGCGACGCGAAGCAGTGGCAAAAGCTCGAGACCAATGCTTTGGTCTATGATGTTATTGTCGATGCTCTTTTTGGGACGGGACTGAAAAGACCGCTGACGGGCGTCTTCGCCGAGATCGTGAAATATCTGTCGCGGGCCCGGCAAACCGCTGGCGATGGACCATTGATTTTTTCGGTAGACATTCCCTCCGGTCTCGATACCGACCAGGCGCAACCTATCGGTCCAGCGGTTGCCGCAGACCTTACCGTGGCTTTCACCGCGCCGAAAATCGCAAACGTTCTACCACCTGCTTCCCATTTCAACGGCAAGCTTGTTATCGCAGATATCGGCTCGCCCGCATCCCTAGTCAACGACGCAGAGTCAAAACTTTTTCTCTCGGAAGCGAAAGACGCGCGTGAATTTTTGGTCAGCACGCGCTACCTGCCAGACTCCTTTAAGAATACGCATGGACACGTACTGGTGATTGCAGGCTCGCGCGGCTACACGGGCGCGGCCGTGCTATGCGCAAACGCTGCGATGCGAGCGGGGGCGGGTTTGGTTACGATCGCCACGCCAGTCTCTTCGCAAAATCCAGTCGCCGCCGTGGTGATGCCTGAAGTAATGACCACGGCGTTGGCTGAAACTGATCGAGGCGCAATCAGCGACGAAGCAATTGAGCATGTGGTCGGATTGATGGCGAAAGCCACTGCCATCGCGATTGGACCAGGGATTTCGGCGACGGACGAACGTACGCGCCGCTTTGTTCATTCAGTAGTACAACGACGCAATACTTCGATGGTGATTGACGCGGATGCTTTGAACTGCCTGTCGCCATGGCCCAACGACTTGCACGGCTCCGACGCAGCGCCGCTCATTTTGACACCGCACCCCGGCGAGATGTTGCGTTTGCTGGGTACGACTGACAAATCCGTTTTGGAAGATCGCGTTGCGGTCGCGCGTGAGTTTGCGAAACAACATAAAGTGGTTCTTGTTCTAAAAGGCTCGCGCTCGTTGATTGCATCACCCGATGGCCGCATTTTTATTAATCCGAGCGGCAACGCCGGCCTGGGTACCGCCGGCGCCGGCGATACATTGACAGGAATCATCGCAGCCTTTGTCGCGCAGGCGCTGGGCACCTTGAAAGAAAAAGCGGATGCGTTAGCGGCTACGATTGCTGCGCTTTACGTCGGCGGCCTTGCCGGCGACTTCGCCGCGCGCAAGCTGGGGATGCGCGCCATGGTGGCCTCGGATATTCGAGAACATTTGAGCGACGCC
>DASQPM010000077.1:0-9998 GCA_035643935.1 Pyrinomonadaceae bacterium
AGCCACGTTATCTGTTTAGATAGGAAACCAGGAAATCGGAGACTCAGTGGCGGAGACTATTGCCCCCGATTGAAGGTACGCGTACACTTGCGCCAGTAAAAACTCCAAACTCTAAAAAAAGCTCTCACAACTCGATGAACCCTCGACTTACAGCAATTGCCGGCCGACTCAAAGGAGCCGTCTTTTCGATTGAAGAGTTTCCGGTGGTGATTGGCCGCGAGACGGCCGCCACGCTCTGTCTTGCCGACGCTTCTGTTTCGCGGCGCCACACGCAGATCGAAAAAGAAAATGATGAGTTTGTGATTCTGGATTTGGAAAGCCTTAACGGCACTTTTATCAATGACGTTCCCATCAAGCGACGAACGTTGCAGCACGGCGATCGCGTGCGCATTGGAGATTCACAGTTCCTGTTTTTGCTGCACGAAAGCGACACCGCTGCGCTGTCAACCAGCATTCAGTTTGAAGACGCTCACGTTGCCAGTGGTTCGACGCTGCAGATCAAATTCAACGACGCCCTGTTCCTGATGGCGCGTGATCTCAGCGCGCTAATGAAAATCAGCACCACGGTCAATGCTATTCGCGGCGTTGAAGAGTTGAGAAAGACTTTGCTCGAATTGCTCTTTGAAGTTGTACCCGCGGAGAGAGGTGCCGTTCTGCTTACGGCCGAGCATGCAAAGGATGACGAGCTGGAATTTACTTCCGTCTTCGCGTTGCACCGGCATCGCGGCCCGGATCAATCGATCAAGGTCAGCCGCACCATAACCAAAACAGTTTTGCAGCAACGCGAGTCCATCTTGATTGCAAACCAGCCGGATGCACCGAGTTTCAAGGCTGATAGTCTGGTGCGCGATCAGCCACGCTCGATTTTGTGTGTCCCATTAATCATGCTCGACCGCCCGATCGGCGTGATCTATCTGGATACGCGTGAGCCGGACGTTGATTTCGACAAGGACCACTTGCAACTGGTGACGGCCATCGCAGCGATCAGCGCCGTGGCAATTGAAAACGCGCGACATATCGAATGGCTTGTAAGTGAAAACCAAAGACTGATTGCTGATTTTGATATCGAGCACAACATCGTCGGTGAAAGCGCTGCCGTGCGTGACGTCCTGCAATCTATTTCCAAGGTCGCGCCCACGGATTCGACCGTGCTCATTTCAGGCGAGAGCGGCACCGGCAAGGAGCTGGCCGCCCGCGCCCTTCATCAAAACAGTAAGCGGGCAAACAAACCCTTCATGGGCGTGAACTGCTCTGCGCTTGCCGAATCGCTGCTTGAAAGCGAACTCTTCGGACATGAAAAGGGTTCATTCACCGGCGCGCTGTTACAGAAGAAGGGCCGCCTGGAAGTGGCTGAGGGTGGCACGGTCTTTCTGGACGAGATAGGGGATTTGGCGCCCGCGCTTCAGGTGAAGCTGCTACGAGTACTACAGGAACGTGAATTCGAGCGCGTCGGCGGAACGAAACCAATCAAGTTGGACATCAGAGTGATCGCAGCCACCAACCAGAATCTTGAAGAGGCGGTCAGCAAGGGAACTTTCCGTCAAGATCTTTACTACCGGCTTAATGTCGTCAGTTTGGAAATGCCTCCGCTTAGAAACCGTCCCGAAGACATTCCCTTGCTGGCAAACTATTTCGCCGCGAGATACGGAGAGAAGTGTAATCGTCGCGTTATGGGAATTTCACCGGATGCCGTGGGCCGTTTGGTTGGTTACGAGTGGCCCGGGAACGTGCGCGAGCTGGAAAACGCAATCGAGCGAGCCGTAGTTTTGGGGTCTACGGAACGAATTCTGCCCGAAGACTTGCCTGAATCCATTCTTGAATCGGCCTCAATCGCTTCTGAGCCCGCCACCAAATATCATGAAGCCGTTGTGCAAACCAAGAAGCAGATCATCCTGAGTGCCATGACCCAGGCTGTCGGCAGTTTCACCGAAGCAGCAAAGATTCTGGGTGTTCACCCGAACTACCTACACCGCTTGATACGAAATCTGAATCTTAAGGACCAACTGAAGAAGTAGCGTCTGGCTAAGAGTATTTCCCAAGGTTTCAACGATCAGAGTAGCTCCAAAGTGAGATTATCTCAGTTCGGAAAACAGACTCTACGCCGGCCGGACTTTAACAGACTCAATCGGCTTTAGGCTCAGAAGTTGGCTAATTGCGGCATCGGCAGGCCGGCTGAAGTCTTTGTACCACATACCCGCGTTACCAAACGGCTCAGGCGCCGCCAGGTAGATAAACTCATCCACAAGTGCTTCGACCACCCGAAAGCCTTCCAGAGACGTGACCGGGACTGCCGCGGTGACGCGTGCAGGATTAAGAGTGCGCACGGCGCCGATTGCCGCTTGCATAGTCAGGCTCGTGCGAATTCCGCAGTCGACTAGGAGGATTCGTTTTCCCGTGAGCTCGGCTGGAACACGTTCGCCCCGGCAAAGTTCTGCGCGTCGCGCGAGGCCGTTAAGTGCGTCCTCCATGAAATAATCGAACGGCGTTTGCGGTTTCGCAGGCCGCGCTCCGACCTCCTCGTCCACTACGAGATTGCCGGCGACGTTGACCGCGCAGGCCTGCGATCCTGGTCCCCGCGGCGCCAGCAGACGGCGAATAATAATCAGATCTAGCTCTGCTTCAAGACGCTTCGCAACCTCTACGGCGGCCGGTACGCCGGCCGATACAATTGCCAGCACCACTACGTTGTTGCTAATACCGTCGCGCGGAAACGCCGCGGCGAGTTCGCCGCCGGCGCTACTTAAATTTGGAAATGGAGCGATTTTTTCTTTCACGTTACTGGTGGCTAATGCTACGTCAGGAGTGGCTTACTAACGACCGCCAGTTTCCAAAATGCGGCAGCATTTACTTTGATACCAGGATTCTTGCATTGAGTATAGCGTTGCACGACGATTTGAGTGTATAAGACTGCTACCACGTTCACCCTGAGAGAGGGCGGTGCCGATTATTGAGCCGGTGGCGCCCTTTCCCTTTACTGCATCTGATTAATCATCAAAAATTTTGAGTAATGCAAAAACACGATGGTGATAGAGAAGCTCTCCGTGCTCTTAGGTTGCGTCCTGCGACATCAGAGGATGAGCCTTTTCTGTTGAATCTCTTTGCTACTACGCGCTCAGATGAGCTTGCTTTCATGAACCTCGACGAAAATCAGAAGCAGGCTTTTGTCGCTATGCAGTTTAAGGCGCAAAGCGGGCAATATGCTATGGGCTATCCGCACGCGCAGAACAGCATCATTTTGTGGAATGACGATCCCATTGGCAGGCTCCTGCTTGATAGAGGCGAGCTGGAGTTCACGTTGGTCGACGTCGCTTTGCTTCCCGCTCACCGCGGCACCGGCATTGGAACTGGTATTATTCAAGATATTCTGAAGGAAGCCGCTGCCGCACGGAAACCGGTCCGACTTCATGTTTTAACTTCAAGCGTCGCAAAAAGACTGTACGAACGTTTGGGATTTTCCCGAGTCGGTGGCGACGCAGTATATTTTGAAATGAGGTGGGTACCTCCCGTTTCTCGATCCTGCTGAATTGCAACGACACTCTTGGCTAGTCACAGGATCTCTAACTTAAATCATTCTACTCCCCGCAAGAACTAATTCATGATTTCATACAGGATCAGTCCTTATATAAATTTCATCGAGAACCGATTGATTTCTGGTGTCATCCAGCATGGTGTCAGTCATCGGTTGACGGGAGAGGTACTTGAACCAGGTGAAAGAGTCCGCTCTTTGCTGTTGGCTATTCAAACGGGAACTCCGATCTCCCTTAGTGAGGAAAATCTGAACAGTTTGGGCGATGACGGACGTCAGCTAAAGCAACTTATCAAGAAAGAGTTCCTGGTCCCGCATGGTTACGATCCTTTAACCCGTTTCGTAAATCACTATGTGGTCCGCCCCATCCAGAATCCTGCCCTGTCATATCGCCCAAAAGACGGGGATGTCTTGTTGGTTCGTACGTCCATGGCCCATCACGTGTTCTCGCCCAAGAAGGGCGAATTGCGCGAGATTATCGAAGAGATAATGCCTCAAGTTGCAGCGGTGATATTCGAGATGGCTGATGGTACCAGGACCTTGCAGGAAATATTTGCAACGCTGGGTCGAAACAAAGACGAGAGAATTCTAGACGATGCCGAGTTCAGGGAAGTCCTGGACTGGTTGACCAGTCAGGAACGACAACTGATCAAATTTACCACGCGGCGCGAGGATCTCGAGGATCCTTACCAGCCGGTCAATATCGTACCGCGAGATCTCTATCATTCTTCCAAGGGGAATGTGCAACCGCTTAATGGCTCTTCCGAATCCATAATCGATTTTCATTTGAGCGGCATTGCAGACGCGGAGTGGGAATTCGATCAAATAGAACCAACAGTTAACCATTCTTTCCGCTTACCCAACGAAGCACTCGGCGGTTTTGATTATGGATCGCGCTTTGCCATTTCGACGTTGCGGCCTGAAGTCGTCCCTTTATTAAGTCATTCAGATCGGCTTGAGGTTTTGGAGGTAGGCGGCGGCACCGGAACCTTTGCACGGTCATTCCTGGAGCAGTCTCAAAGGTCGGGAGAAGGAGTACTCAGCGGAATCGACTTGAACTATCACATCCTGGATTTGTCTCCGGCGCTGATGGAGAGCCAAAGAAAACTTTTATCCCACCTCCTCCCTGCGAACAGACACTTCCATCAGGATGCCACGAAATTTAGTATTCCGGGCCACAAGTTTGATTTGATTATCGCTAATGAAGTGGTAGCGGACTTTCCGATGGCCGTCGTCCTGCGTTGTTCTGATGGCCGCGGCAGCGATGACAAACAGGCAATCCCTGATAGCAGGCAGGAGTGGCAGGGACCGGGGGCCCGTTACCTTGAGAAATACGGGCTGACTACGGACAATGCTCCAGACAGTTTTCTGGTGAACGCCGGGACCTTCGAATTTATCGAACGTTGTTTCGAACATCTGGCCCCTGGGGGAGCACTGCTCATTTCTGAGTATGGAGCGGCCCAACAATATCCGCTTCAGGCTTATCAGTTGAATCACGAAGAATTTTCCATCCACTTTGGCCATCTGTCCGAGTGCGCCGCGAGTGTGGGTTTTAATTGCAGACTGCTGACATTGAAAGAGTTTTTAGCTCTAGACGATCGCGTATTGGTCCTCGCTGGACGAGAGGAACACTTACTAACTTTGAACCACGTCCTCAAAAATTATGGGATGTCCCTCCCGTACGCTGTAATTTCGAAGACAGAGTTTGAAAAGCGCCTCCAAACAATCGTTGAGCAGATAGAATTAAAAGGATTCTCGTTTTCACCGATTGGCAGAGGCTATCACTTTGGTCCCAAGATAGACCCCTTTATGATATTGATAATGACCAAGCCCTTGGATTAGCGAGACTCTCCAAGCGCATACTGTACGGCCAAATTTATCTTTCGTATCGGAGAAGAACAAATATGGATGTTTCTCTAACCCACGAAGCGTTTGCTCAAAACGTCAATACAAAGTTTCGCGTTTCGACAGACGATACGAATCGGGTTGAGCTAGAGCTTGCTGAGGTGTCTGAGCTAAAAGAGGTTAAGGCGCAGGAGCAATTTGCTGTTCTCTTTCGTGGTCCGCTTGACCTCTTCATGGGGCAAGGTATCCGTTCTTTCGATCATGACAAGCTGGGACAGTTTGAATTATTCATTGTTCCGATTCGGCGGGACGAGCAAGGTTATTATTACGAAGCCGTATTTAACCGGTTTCGGGAATAGAGTTTCGACGACGCTGGTAGAAAGAGTTGGCCTAACAGTGGCTCAGGAAAAAAGCCACTTTATAGACTAACGCCGCGCCCGAACTGAAACCAATGAACAGCCGATGCGGCGAAGAATTCCAAAATAGTTCATCAATATCGTACCGTCCGGTTGACCCGGATGACGCGGCTTTTCTTCTGGAAATTTACGCAAGCACGCGGGCAGAGGAGTTGGCTTTAGTGCCCTGGACCGCGGAGCAACGGCAGGCTTTTGTGAGCATGCAATTCACCGCACAGCAAGAGCACTATCAGAAGAAATACCCGGCGGCGAGGCACGAAATTATTCTGGTTGATTATCGCCCAGTCGGACACCTCTACGTCGCCCGACTCGAGCAGGAGATTCGAATAGTTGACCTTGCATTAATGCCTGCCGAGCGAAACGCTGGAGTGGGAAGTTTTTCGCTAAGAAGGTTGCTTGATGAAGCCGTACGTACGGCCAAGGTTGTTACAATTTACGTAGAGAATTATAACCCTTCACGTCGCCTATTCGAGCGAATGGGTTTTACTTCGGTTGAGCAGCAGGAAATCTACCTTCTGATGGCATGGACACCCAACGCAGTCAATGAGTAAAAAGCCCTGCGCAGGAAATACTATATTCCGAGAGACTTAAATCTGCGTCTAGGATGAAGAGGATGCCAACGCTTTGCGATCCGCAATCAGGTTACGGATGCAGACCATTAATGACTGCTTCGTAATACTGAGTATTATTGCGGCTTCGCATAACCGGCACAATCAAAAACGAAAAAAGTCCGAGCTTTTGATGTTCAATCGCGTACGTGCCCTGTTCGAGGGCCTTAGCCTCACCGCGGAACATAAGGGAAAAGCCTTCTTTCCCGGCAAATCTTGTGTGTCCGGTTAAGTTGCTAACGTTCACCAACTTCACAGCGACTTTCTTTGACCCCTTATTAACTAGAAATTGTGTATTCAACTGCGATTCAAACGCTGCTTTTGTTAGTGCGAGTGTGGCTGAAGAAACAGGAGCGGTGTGGCCCGCGGCCTGTCGGGCCAGACTAAAAGGAACTCCCGCCGCAAGTGCGACAAGTGTCCCCTTTTTTAAGAAATCTCGACGAGAAGTAGTCATTGCCACATCCTCCTAAGGGAAGCATTAAGTCGTGAAGACCGCCGCGAAGGGTGTGCAGTCTATTTCTTCTTTCTCGAAGTTGCAACAAAAAAAATATTATTTTGCGCCTGAGATAAAAAATTCCTTGTATTTTTGTTCTCGATCAAGATATAGTCCCGCCCACAAAGGTCAGAGGGCTCCTTTCCCCTCACCCGCACTTGGGGAAAGGGAGCAAAAAGCTTCAAAAATTTAAGTGTATAACGAGTTCTCACGGCATTCCTATCGTCTGATTTCCAAATAATGAATCCGAAATCTTCCACTCGCTAATTCAACACCCTAAAAGGAGAACTACATGGGCGAACCATATATTGGTGAAATCAGAATATTTGCAGGTAATTTCGCTCCTGCGGGGTGGATGTTTTGTGAGGGGCAATTACTGCCCATATCCGAAAACGAAACTCTATTTCAGTTGATCGGCACAACCTATGGCGGCGATGGACAGAGTACGTTTGCGTTGCCGGATCTGCGCGGCCGACTTCCGGTTCATATGGGTAACGGCTTCATCATCGGAGAAGCGGCGGGCGTTGAGGAGGTCACGCTCACGACCCAGCAAATGACAGGTCACACGCACCCTTTGCTTTGCGCTGCCAGCGGCGGAACGCCTAATAGCAACCCACAGGGGGGAATGTGGGCGGCGACCGATCAAACGCAGTACAGTACGGCGGCCAGCACTGTGCAGATGGGAAATCCGGCCATTACCACCGGCGTCGCCGGCGGATCGCAGCCGCACAGTAACTTCATGCCCTATTTGTGTGTTGATTTTATTATCTCACTGTTTGGGAGGTTCCCCTCTCCAACCTGATAGAGCGGCAGTTGGGCAGAAGCAACTGAGGCCCATGCTGGACCGATCTGAAACTTGAAACGATAAGGAGCAAACAATCGTGTCAGAGCCATTCTTATCCGAGATCAAAATCTTTAGTTGTAATTTCGCACCAAAGGGCTGGGCGTTGTGCAATGGCCAGTTCCTGCCCATCAATCAGAACCAGGCCCTCTTTTCATTGCTCGGCACTACTTACGGTGGCAACGGCCAAACCACGTTTGCGTTGCCGAACTTGCAGGGTCGCGTGCCGCTTCATGATGGCAACGGCCATACGCTGGGAGAAAACGCCGGAGAGCAGGCGCACACTTTGACCTTAAGCGAGCTGCCGCAGCACGTGCACGATTTTTCCGCCAACAACGCGGTCGTAAGTGCGACGGCAAACGCTACTGTGGGTCCGCCCACGAACAACTATTGGGCCAATAACGGTCACACAGCCTACAGTACCGGTGGTGGAATAGGTCTCGGTACGATGTCGCCTCAGGCAGTAAGTACGGTGGGTGGCAGTCAGGCCCACCAGAACATGCAGCCGTATTTGGTATTGAATTTCTGCATCGCGCTTCAGGGAATTTTCCCGTCGCAAAACTAACGAGAAAGAGAGTAAAGTCATGGCCGATCCTTTTGTAGCAGAGATTAGAATTTTTCCATTTAACTTCGCGCCAAAGGGCTGGGCATTTTGCGACGGCCAAATACTGCCCATAAGTCAAAACACCGCGCTCTTTTCGCTGCTTGGCACAACTTATGGAGGTAATGGCCAGTCAACCTTTGCCTTGCCTAACCTGCAGGGCAGTGTCCCAATGCATCCGGGCCAGGGCCCCGGTTTATCTTTGCATGATCTAGGCGAAACGGGCGGAAGTGAGATAACGACGCTGTTGCTATCGGAAATCCCCGCTCATGCCCATACCGTAGGCCGTGCGCTGGACGCCCTCGGCGATTCGCCTACGCCGGTGAATAATATTTGGGCGCAGGCCGGCAGCGTTCGGGTGACAGTGAACTCTTATAATCCAGGGCCACCTACCGGGGCGATGAAACCCGATGTGATTCAGCCGGTGGGAAGTAGTTTTCCGCACAATAACATGCAGCCCTACCTGACGTTCAATTTCTGTATAGCGTTGCAGGGGGTCTTTCCGCCTCGCAGTTGAAGCGTGAGGTCGATATTTAGGAGAGACTTAAACGTTCCGCTGCGTTTTGCGTTTCTCGTCAGATAACTCAAATTTCCGGTTTTCCTGAAATCCGTCAGCAGGTTCGGACGTCCCGGATACCAAAGCCAAGCCTCGCGAATGCACAACAGCCGTTAGAAAGAAGAAGGAGCCCACATGCGTCACTCCTGGAAACAGCGAATCAATAAAAGGATCGCCGCCGCAACCCTCTCAAGATTCTTAATTATTTCGGCCTCACTGACCGTAGGCGGGTTGGCAATGGTGGCCTCGGTGTCGTCTAGTGGGCCGCGTTCGAAATCGATATTCGAACGAACGGCCGCAAAGGTTGCGACCGAAAGAGGAAGCGGGCGCGTTCGTGCAACCGCGGCGCGGAGAGCGCCTGAGGCGATGGCGCTGGCGGCTCCACTGATTGGGACAATAACTGTCGACAGGACCGACGATACGGCAGGCGCTTCGCTCTGCACCGTGGCGCCGAATGATTGCAGCCTGCGCGGAGCGATCGCTTTCGCTAATTTGAATCCGTCAACGACTATTGATGTTCCGGCTGGAAATTACAACCTGACTATTTCCGGGGCGGGTGAAAGTTTTAGCGGCAATAACTCAATTGGCGATCTCGACATCACTGGCAACAACACGAGTATCGTCGGCGCCGGCGCGGGCACTACTATCATTACGCAAACAAGCCCCGGTGATCGCGTAATTGAAGTTAATCCGTTTTTGGTTACAGGCTTTGTTACCAGTATCTCCGGAGTCACGATCTCCGGCGGAAGGGAAACTACCGGCGTCGGTGGCGGCGGCATAATCTCCGGCGCGCGCAATAACAGCCTGACAGTTTCAAACTCTGTCATTTCCGGCAACTCGGCGACCGGCTCCGGATCGTTTGGTGGTGGCGGTATTTGTCACACCGGCGGCAACCTGACGATCACCGGGACTACCTTCAGTAGTAACTCAACCAGCACCAGCGGCGGCGGCATCAGTTACTCAGCAGGTGACCCCGCGGGCAGTTCTGGTTCTGCTGGGACGCTGATTGTCTCGGGATCTACGTTTACGAGCAACACCGCCAACTCTTCCGGGGCGGGCGGCGGGGCTTTGGACCTATATGATTTCAACCTCTCTTCCGGCTCGTACACCAT
>DASQPM010000078.1:0-2684 GCA_035643935.1 Pyrinomonadaceae bacterium
CATTTTTCATGACGCGCTCGACGACTTCCCATGTCCTGGCGACTTTTGCGTCGTAACGCCGATCCACCCTGGCACTCTTACTCACGCCCTGGTTAAATCCGGTGCGAATGTCGGCCGGCTGAAGATCCACAACGTGCACGCGGGAATTGCCGAGCTCGAGCTGGATCGACATGGTAAAAGATGCGAGGGCCGCTTTCGCAGCGTTGTAAGCCGCCATAAACGGCACTGGAAGTCGGGAAGCTAACGAAGTGACGTTAATGACCAAACCTTCACCACGTGCCTGCATGTGGCGCAGTGCGAGTTGCATCAATTGGATTTGGCCGAAAACCAGGATTTGAAACTGGCTCGCAATCGTTTCCATGGGAAGAAACTCAGCAGCGTCAAAATGACCGGCCCCGGCGTTGTTGATCACAACGTCGAAGTAACTAGCTTCTGCAACCGCGGCATTGAATGCCGCCTCGACGGAATGCGGATCGGCCAGATCAAGACGAACTGGATGTGATCGAGGCATTTTTGGGATGCGTTCCAAATTGCGCGACGTACCCCAGACCTCGTGACCCTCCGCCACAAGTAACTTAGCCATGGCGAGGCCAATGCCGGAGCTTGCGCCGGTGATAAGAATCTTCTTCACGGTGCGATTACCTTTTCGACTCGATAAAGCCGAACATCGTGGTGCTTTCCGTAGATTACTACAGACCGTGAAAATTCTGTTGCAAGGACAAGTTGCCAGCCGGGAGAGCGCGCGAGACGAGGTTCGTCCGTATAAATCGCCTTCGCGTTGTTCAGGCGTTCTAGTTGCACAGCGGAGGAAGGAACGTCGTCAAACACAGTAAATTCCGGTGCATACCATTTAAAATGGCGCTGACAATGGGCGAGAAATAACAACACGTCGCGTCGCTGCTCGGGCGGATATCGCTGCTGCAAGAATCGGACGAGTTTGATCGGCGGCGCCGGATCGCTGTGGCTTTCAATCGCTGCGGGAATCGAGATACTCAGAAGCAAGACCGGCAGCAAAAGCACACCCAAGCGAAACGGCGCGGGCATGTGAAGAAAGCCGCAAAGAAGCACCACGAGCAAAAGTGGCATGATCAGGAGATAATAACGTTGATCCGCGGGCAGGCAGCAGAAAACGATGGCAACCAGCAAGAGCGCCCAGCTCCAATGTGTTTTCCAGAAGCTGCGATCCCGATCGTCAAATCGCGCGGCATAGAAAACCAATCCGCACGCAGCAAGCAGCGTCCCCGTTACCAACGCAAATGGCGACCACAAAAAGCCGAGACCGATACCAAACCAGCCGAGGATGTGTAGCGCAAATTGCTTGGCGAAATACAACAGCGTGATATGGCTGGCGCCGATGAAAATGCTCGGGCGACCAAAGCGCCACAGCCACTGTGAATAAAGCTGCGCTGGATAGGAGCGCCAGCCGGGTACCGGCCCCGGCAGCATTGATTGGATGTACCAAGTCGGCACCAGCCAAAGCAGGCAACCTGCAATGACGATCGCACCACCAATCAACCATGCCTTTGCGCCGGCGCGGCGATGAAAAAGTGGTGTGACCAGGACCAACAAGGCGACTGGCAAGAGTTGCGGTCGGACGCCGGCGACAGCCGCTCCAAAGAAGGCCACTGCGATCAGTTGTCTCTTACGCCCTTCGTCTCGAAACAGCAGCGAACAAAAAAGCTGAACACTCAATAAGCCTGCGGCAAGGCTGTCGGTGAGCGCTTTTGTCGAGGTCATCCAGACTACAGGAGTTATTGCGAGCGCGCTCGCGAGTAACCAGGCGAATCGCTCGCTTAATTGACGGCGAATGATACAAAACCAAGCTGCGACAAAGAGCGCGCCGCCAGCGCAGCTCACGAACTGTAGCGAAGACTCTGAGTTCCATCCAAATAACCGGGTTCCTGACCAGGCCAGAAAAATGTAGAGCGGATATCCGGGTGGATGCGGTTGATGTTTCCAGAGATTAAACTCGCCTATGCCCATCGCGAATTGCACCGAGTCCCATTCGTCAAGGCCGGGTGAGCGCGACAGGAAGTAGACCCCAAAGGCGGCGAGGAAAATTAACGCGGATTTGATGAACGCTCCAAGATCTGTGTGGCCCGCGACGATTATATCACCCCTTGCATCGTTCAAGAGAGGACTTGCCCGCCCATCGACTGCGTTCTGGCCATTCTTGTCAGCGTGGTCTCGACTACAATCGGTGGAGTTTCAAGCCACCCGGCTTCATCAAAAAACCACGAAGGACGCTGGAGTTTAACAAAGAGCGCGTACCCAGTAGAAAAAGTGTCAACAGGAATTGCAAACTCGCCCCCAAAGGCGTTGCCGCGATATCTCGCAAACTCAAGGCGCTCGCCCGTATGGCAGTCAAAAACCTCGGTTGCGGAAGAGCGAACAGGAACCCGCATACGCACGCAGCGGAGTCTCTCAGCGATATCATGCCCCAGAACAAAGAGCGTTGTCCCTGTGGCGCCCATTGGTTTCGTGGAAAGCAGCAACCTCACGCGAAGAACGTGCATCTGTCTCGAAACCTGCCGAATTGGCCCATTGGCATGGGTCACTTCATGCGATTCGAGTTTAAGAAAACATTCGGGACGCCCCGCATATGCAAGAAAACGCCGCCGTGAGAGCATGAGTTGTGTTTTGTGGGAACGGATCGCCTGTTCTTTCACGGCTGTCTCTGACCT
>DASQPM010000079.1:0-3602 GCA_035643935.1 Pyrinomonadaceae bacterium
TGATCATCGCTCTGGATTATGAGAATGCCGCGCTGGAGATCCTGAAAACGAAAAAGAACCTGCGCGTCTTGCGCCCTTTAAATGTGTCCGCACCTGAACAATCGCAGAGCCTCGAGTACAAACAAATCTCCGGCGGCATGCTGGTGCAAACCCGCGACACCCATAAGTTGAAGCGTGAAGACTTGAAGGTTGTGACCAAGCGCAAACCAACCGAAGACGAAATTAGGGACCTGATGTTCGCCTGGACAGTTTGTAAACATACAAAATCAAACGCGATTGTTTACGCCTGTAACGAGCAGACGGTTGGCGTGGGCGCCGGTCAAATGTCACGCGTCGATTCAGTGAAGCTCGGCGCCATGCGCGCGCAGTTACCTGTCAAGGGTTCTGTGCTCGCTTCCGACGCCTTCTTCCCTTTTCGTGACGGCATCGATGAGGCCGCAAAACATGGAATCACGGCGGTGATTCAACCCGGCGGCTCAATGCGCGACCCTGAGGTCGTCGCCGCCGCAGATGAACATGGACTGGCAATGGTCTTTAGTGGGATCCGACATTTCAAGCACTAGTAGAAAGGGATATACTGAATTTTCGATTGGGAAAGCTAATGAGCGAAACAACAGATACTACTCAAGCCAATCCACAGCTTAGCTCCGGAGAGCATACCGCCGCCCTTGAGAAATATTGGAAACCAAGCTATGAGACCCTTTATAAAGTGGCCTTTCAAGAGGCAATCTCATCGGCGTTAGCAGATAAATGGCTGCGAATCGATACCGTTGTAAACATAGTCGTTTCTATCACAGCCACGGGATCCGCAATTGCGGGTTGGGCTCTATGGACCCAACCAGGTTGGCGAATCGGCTGGGTACTCAGTGCCGGATTCGTTTCTGTCCTTTCTATTATTCACAATGGCATCCAAGTTCCGACCAGACTGAAAGACCAGATAGATTATCGTCGTCAACTCTCAAAATTGAGAGTTGATCTTGAAACATTTCGCCAGAAACTCGAATTGGGCCGTGGAACAATCGATATGTTTGATGAGTGGTATATTGAGCTTCGGAATCGTTACGCGGAGTTGGTCAATCGTGCTCCGTCTGACATTGCAAATACGCATAAATTACGTGTTAAAATACAAAAAGAAGTTAATGGACTATTGGAGGAGGAGATTCGTGATTAACCCAATCGTCAGAATAATGCCAGGGCCGCCTTTGCCGATTCCACCTCCGCGTGAGCCTAAGCCTTTCCCCCTTCCTTAAATCATGGCTGGCTTGGCTCACATTGGCAAACTGTCTTGAAGCTCTCTTGAGTAACCAAGCACCTTGGTTTTCTATCCCTCATCTGCATGCCGTAACCTCCTACGCAAATAAGAAAAACCTAAACAGATGCTTCAAAACAAAACTGGAATCATCTTTGGTGTTGCCAACAAACGCTCAATTGCCTGGGCGACAGCGCAGGCGCTGCACGAAGCGGGCGCGCGCCTGGCTTTCACCTACCAGGGCGATCGGTTAAAGGAAAACGTTGAAGGCCTGACTAGCGAATCGATGCCGGGCTCGTTGCTGCTGCCGTGTGACGTAACGAAGCAGGATGAAGTTGATACGACTTTTAAGCGAGTCGGTGAAGAATTTGGCCGTCTCGATTTTCTGATTCACAGCATCGCCTACGCGCCTCGTGAAGCTCTCGGTGGGGAATATCTCGATACCAGTCGCGACGCTTTTGTGACTGCGCTGGAGATTAGTGCTTACTCGCTGGTCCAACTTTCGCGCGCAGCGGCGCCATTGATGACCGAAGGCGGCAGCATCGTTTGCATGAGTTATTACGGCGCGGAAAAAGTCATCGCCGGCTATAACGTCATGGGCGTGGCGAAAGCGGCGCTGGAAGCCAGCACGCGTTATCTGGCTAACGATCTCGGCCCACGCAATATTCGCGTGAACGCTATCAGCGCTGGTCCAATTCAGACGTTGTCAGCGCGCGGTGTCTCTGATTTTTCGACGATGTTAAAGCACCATGCAGAGTGCGCGGCGCTAAGGCGCAACGTTGAGGTGCGCGAGGTTGGCAGCACCGCGGTCTTTCTTTGCAGTCCGATGTCTTCCGCAATTACCGGCGAAGTCATCCACGTCGATTGCGGCTACAGCATCATGGGGATATAAGTGGCATAGACTTTAGTCTGTGCGAAAGTGGCATAGACTTAAGTCTGTGCCGAGCGACCAATGCACAGGCTGAAGCCTATGCTACTTAAATACACAGACTGAAGTCTGTGCCACTGAATATGAGCGACAAACCAGAACCAGACGAGCACAGACCGGGGACAACGCAGGACGAACAACTACTCGAGAGTCCACGGCTCGACGAGTTTACCCACACCGATACCTGGCGCGTGTTTCGTATCATGGGCGAATTCGTTACCGGTTTCGATGAACTAGCCACGCTGACCCGCGGCATATCGATTTTTGGTTCAGCGCGCACCCACGCCGACGATCCGGATTATGCTGCGGCCCAGGAAACGGCGGCGCTACTGGCGCGCGCCGGTTTTGCGGTGATTACTGGCGGCGGCCCGGGAATCATGGAAGCAGCGAACCGCGGCGCGTTTGAAGCGGGCGGTTTGTCGATTGGCTGCAACATCGAACTGCCGTTTGAACAAAACTCCAATCCTTATCTAACTCGAGGGCTAAAGTTCAAGTACTTCTTCGTTCGCAAGATGATGTTCGTCAAGTACAGCCTTGGCTTCATTATTTTCCCCGGCGGCTTTGGCACGCTGGACGAACTTTTCGAAGCGCTCACGCTGATCCAGACACAGAAGATTCGCAACTTTCCGGTGGTACTCTTCGGAACCAAGTATTGGGAGGGACTGTTAAACTGGGTGCGCGACTTTGGTTTGAAAGAAGGAAAGTTGACGGACCAGGATCTCAAGCGGCTGCATCTCACCGACTCGCCGGCTGACGTCGTAAAGATTATCGTTGATAGTCAAAGTTCTTTTCTTAATCCGGCTAACAATGTTCCTGATGAATATCAATATCGCGATGATTGATAGCGATCCTCAATCTGTCGTCACACTCGCCTTCAGCCATCGCAAGTACTTCTCTGATCCCGCCGTTAACGGGAACGCAACAATCTCAGGTGTCTCATAACTATGAAGGGCGCGCACTTCCCTTTCCAGGTCTGCGAATTTTGAGTTGATGGTCTTGGCTATCAGCAAAATTTCCTCTTGCCTCTCGATGTTGCCTTGCCAGCGATAGACGGATTCCATTGCCGGCAGAATCTGCACACAGGCGGCGAGTTTCCGCCCAACCAGCATGTCTGCTAAACGCGACGCTTCTTCATTATTGGGAGCTGTGATGAAAACGGCGATGGGCTGGTCAGGTGCGGCGCTCATTGAGACTCGAGAAGTTCAGAGTACAAACTTTAGTTTGCTCTACCTCAGGCAAGAGCAGCCTAAAGGCTGTACTCTGAACTTCACTCTGCTTCGTCTTCGTCAAGAGGTTCAGAGTACAAACTTTAGTTTGCTCTTACGTCGGCAAGAGCAGCCTAAAGGCTGTACTCTGAACTTCACTCTGCTTCGTCTTCGTCAAGAGGTTCAGAGTACAAACTTTAGTTTGCTCTTACGTCGGCAA
>DASQPM010000080.1:0-4963 GCA_035643935.1 Pyrinomonadaceae bacterium
GAATCGACGCGAATGATATCGCCTTCGCCAATTTCCTGAGTGTCTGAAGCCGGCGCAGGCGCTCCGGCCGGTTTCCTCGGCGTTTCTGAAGCGGATTCGTCTACACTAACCACGCGCTTCGATAACGTGTCAGGCACAGCGATTAGTCCTAATGAAACGGCGCCACTCTGCGTGTTAACGCGCAACGTTTGCGTGCCCGCTCCCAGGCGGGCCTGGACCACATGACCGTTGCTGGTGCGGAATTCGGGAAGCGTTGACGCCACTGATCCGGTAACCGATCGTGCAAGAATGTCGGCATTAGGCGACCCGGCAAACTCCACCCCAATATCACCGCCGCTCGATCTTAGTGACGCGGACGATGGCATGCCTCGTAATGAAATCGAATGTTTGCCGGTAACAATCTCGGCGTGAGCATTCTCAGGAATCTTGACAGTCAGATTAATGGCAACGGCGGGATCACTGGGCCGGCGGACGATGCTGATAGACAATAATTGTTTCCGGTTTTCGATTACGACTGGCGATCGTGCAAGTGGTTTGCTTCCTTCGACGGCTGCCGAAACAGTCACGTAGTTTTCCTTCCAAACTTCCGCGTCTACGTCACCAAACTGGTTTTCAATGCGCAGATGAGTGCCGGCGACAAACTCAATGCGAATACCCTGCGGCGCTTCGCTCTGTAGCGAATCAGCTAAAACAGGCAACGGCAACAAAACGAAAAATAGGCCGACAACAAATATGCGTTTCAACGAAAGCGACGACATAATTCGGATTTTCAGGGCCGTTATTTTGAACTTCAGGGGAGAGACTGGAGCTTCGAAGGGATTATAGACCCTTATCGCTACCTTTCAATCATATCGAGCATGGAATCTTCTTCTTTGGGCGCGGCTGCGACGGGAGCGGCCGCCAGCTCACCGAGGTCGGTGAGGCGCAGCAGCAAATTATTGGCGTTGGTAGCGTAGGGAAGAGCGCCTTCTTTAGTCAGTGCGCCACTGCGCACCATCTGTTCGATGACGCCGTCGAATGTCTGCATGCCGTCCTGATCGCCTTGTTCCATCGCATCAATCAGTGATTTTCCCTCCGACTCGCCCTTCTCGATATATTCTCTCGTGCGCATAGTGGATTTAAGAATTTCGATAGCAGCGACGCGGCCTTTGCCATCGCCTCGAGGGATCAGCCGTTGCGAAACGATGTAACGAAACGACTGCGCGATGCGCGTACGAATTACCCGCTCTTCGTTCTTGGGAAACACGCCGATGATTCGATCCACGGTCTTGGAGGCATCGATGGTGTGCAGGGTCGAGAGAACCAGATGGCCCGTTTCCGCAGCTTCTAACGCCACCTCGATCGTCTCTTTATCGCGCATTTCGCCTACGAGTATCACCTTTGGCGCCTGGCGCAGCGCAGCCCGAAGCGCAATTGCAAAACTAGGCGTATCCGAATGCAATTCCCGCTGGTGAATAGTTGAATTCTTATGCGTATGAAGAAACTCGATCGGATCTTCGATGGTGACGATATGGTAGTACTGAGTGTCGTTAATCAGATCGATTATCGCCGCCAGGGTCGAGCTTTTCCCGCTGCCGGTAGGACCGGTCACCAGCACGATGCCATTCTTGATATCGACGATTTCCTTTAGCTGCGGGGGTAAGTCAAAGTCATCAAAGGTCGGCGGTTTCGTGGGAATTACCCGCATGACAATCGCATGCGTACCTCGTTGCTTGAAGATGTTCACTCGAAAGCGCGCTTCACCTGGAACGCTGAACGAGAGATCGGCAGAGCCGCTTTTCTCGATGCTCTCAGCCGCACCTTCATTGTTTCCCACGATTAGTTTAGCGATAGCGGCGGTGTGCGCAGGCGTGAGCTTCTCTAATCCCGGAACGACCACACCCTGGAGCTTGCTCGCGAGTTCGACCTGTGGTGGCCGGCCCGGTGAAAAAATCAGATCACTCACTTTGTCGGACGTTTTCAGCATCTGCCGCAGCACGGCAACGAAGTTAAGTTGCGAAGGGGCGCCGCTTTGGCTGGGATTTGGGTCACTCATTTTTATTTCGAACTTTTCTCCTATAACCGGCGTCAAAAACCTTCATGCAAAACAATTTGAAGCGGATAACCTAAAACTGAAAACTTACATCAAATACTCAGGTACCTTTCGAGCGGAACGAGCTAATCAAAGGGAGGCGGCGGACATGGCAACCTACAGAGATCCGGTCATATGTTTTGCCCCACTTGAAGTTGTCGAGCGCCTTTTGGAAATTCGCGCCGAAGCCGGGTTCGTACCCACTGTATATCTTCACTCACCTGACGACGTCGCAGACTATCTCGACGCATTTGGTTTCGACGTTTATGCCTTTACAAGTGCCGAAACTGAGTTTCACTTCGGCGACTATCGTGGTCCACTGGCGCCTGGTGGCGACCACGCGCATTGTTCCTCAACAGCGCACTAACCGATAATGCGTCACTCCCGTTTATGCAAACGCCTTGATCACGAAAAAGGTTACGTCGTCGGTTGCGCCCCTGCCGTCTGTCCATTCAATGACTTCCTTCTGCAACGCTGTGATCAAATCGCGCGCACTGAGGGTTTGGCTTGCCTTCACTGCACGAGCTAAGCGATCGCGGCCATACTCTTCGCCTTTCCGATTCTGCGCTTCCGTCACGCCGTCAGTATAGAGCACAAGCATCTCGCCCGGCTCAATCGTTTGGTAATACTCGTGGTAACGGGTGTCTCTGAACATTCCCAAGGGCAGGCTGCCGCGCTCGATGAACCGGTGTTTTCCGTCGCCCGTAAGCAGCAGCGGCGGGTTGTGGCCGGCATTTGTATAAGCGAGCGTCCGGTTGGTGGCATCGAGAATTCCATAGAAAGCCGTAACAAACTGATTTCGCTCGATTGATTCCCAAAGCAAATAGTTCACTTTCGCCATCGAAACTTGCGGCGAATAACCAATGTGTGTTGCGGCGCGCAGGCTAGCGCGCAGGAACGCCATCAGCAGGGCCGCGGGAACGCCTTTGCCTGACACGTCGGCAATCACCAGGCCGATCTGGTCATCGAAAATCTTCACCCAATCGTAATAGTCGCCCGAAACCTCTTCAGTGGGAAAGTTGTAGGCGCTGATATCATAACCTGCCAACTGCGGATCCTTCGCCGGCAGCAACTCCAACTGCACCTGGCGCGCAACTTCAAGCTGACCTTCAAGCCGTTTCTTTTCGATCAACTGCTCGTGCAGCATGACCTTCTCAATGATGATGGCCACTTGCGAAGCCAGCAGCATCAACACCTGAAGATCATCTTCGGAGTAGGCATTGAGTTCGTCGCTTTCGAGGTCGAAAACGCCGATAACTTCGGTGTTAGAAATGATCGGCGCTAACATTTCTGATCGCGTCTCACGTCGTGCATTGATATAAAGCGGCTCCCTGCGCACGTCCGGCGAATTAACAGGCTGGGCAGTCCGCGCCACCTGGCCTAACAAACCCTCACCAATTTTCAAATGCAGGTTTGTCAGCTCATCGATGTCATAACCACGCACAGCCTCTGCCTGAAACACACAGGGCTCCTCGCCGTCGGCGACTTTTACCTCATCACACTTAACCACGAAAATGCCGGCGGCATCGTATGGAATCAGCGAATCCAACGTGTCCATCACGAGATTCAATACTTCCTGAAGGTCAAGCGACTGGCTGATTTTCCTTGTGATATCGAGCAACATGCGCAGCTTGTCTGTAGTGGTCAGGCCAGGCAGCGGCGGCTCTTTGATTTCTTCAGTCATAGATTCAAGCGCCAGTCATCATGCGGTGAGATAGGAAAACGAATGCATGATTATAAGCGTTCGAGGTGGAAAGCAGGAAATTCTGTTTGGACTGCCAGGAAGACCGCTCGGTTCACGGCTAAGCGGAAAGTGCCGCTTGATAGAGCCGCCACAAGCGAGTGACCTTCAGACGATATTCGACGAGTTCACGGCTGACGCGAAAATGTTTGGCAATTTGCGAAGACCTTTGTCCGTCATGAACAAATTTGCGCAGCGCTGCGAACGGCACCAGGGCGGCCGCGCCCGTCGCGTATGCCGCTTGCTCGTCGGCAGCGCGGTAGTCCCGCGCAACTGTCCGACCACTCTTGTTGGTGGCCAGCACCTTGAGACGGCTCGGTTGGTGGCCCAGAAAGACATGCGAGATTTCTTCCATTAACGTGGCATTGGTGCGTGCTGGTCCGTGCTTCGGATTGAGTATGACGATGCGACGGCCGTCGGGCAGCGCGTGAGAGCAGGCGCCTCCGGACCATTCTTCGGATGCTGAGCCGAGCAGGCGTTCGCGCGCAGCTTCGCTTAAGTTCTTTATCTGATCAAAGTCAACAACCAATAGGTTTGCAAATTTGGCGAGCCGAAAAGGATCGAGTGCGGCATCAGGGCGCACGCCGGCAAAATCACGAAAACCTAATGCTTGAAGTTCAAATCGCCGCCACTTGTCGCCGGGCGGCAACTCCACCGTAGTCATGAACGAATTATAGCGGATGAAATGATGCGAGTTGACTTAGCGTTTTTTGCGTGCCGATTTTGGCTGGTCTTTGCGACTGAATTGAGAATACGCCACCCGAAACAATTCAGAAAGAGCATCGGCTGTTTCCGCCGTCAGATTGCGATCGGCGCGCAGGTGGGCCTCGACAATTTCGGGCGTTGTCTCATGCGGATAATAAACGATGGCCTTCGTTTCCTCGCGCCCCTCGCGTGTGCCCTTGAGAATTCTTTCCAGCGGCACATCGAGCCAGGAGGTGAGCCGCGCGATGTTATCGGCATCGGGTTTTCCAGTGCCGTTTTCAATGCGAGATAAAGTCGAGGCCGAAACATTGGTCTCGTCCGCGACGTCGCGCAGGCTTAACCCCAATTCTTCGCGCCGGCGACGAATTGCGCGTCCCAGCTCCACAGTATTGATGAGTGACTTTGAAGTTCGTGCCATTCTGGTGACCCGGGTTCATAGTGAACCA
>DASQPM010000081.1:0-4167 GCA_035643935.1 Pyrinomonadaceae bacterium
CGCGACAGATATGTCTGCCACGCCAGTAGAACGAGAAAAACGGAGAGGGCGACGGACACCGCGGAAAACGATCGTTTGCCGGTCGCTGCGCCGTTTGCTTGCGAAACTTTCTCCGGCCCGGCGAGCAGTGTATAGACTATCGACGCGCACAAAACTACGAACGACAAAGTGATTAACCAGGAACTGATCAAATCGTAAACCGGTAGTGAGAACAAATAGAAGCTGACCGGCTTATGAAAAACTGGATCCAGCGTCGCAACTTGCGCTTGGTTGAAATACAGCGCGAAGGTTTGCCACGCGCCTTTCATGTCCAGTCCGTAAAAGAGCGCAAACAGGATCGCGATCACCCAGGATGCGGGCCGCACAAATCGCTCGGGCGAGATTTGCACCGGTTGATTGTTTACAACGATGGTCCGTTTTTGCAGTGCGTGCGATCGGAAATGACGTTCGAGCAACCAAAAAGTTCCTCTCAACAGAAACGCAGTCGCGAGCAGGAAAGCGAAAAACAAACCAAGCTTCAGTTTGAAGATGTACCAATAGACCGATGAAAAGCCGAGTGATGAGAACCAGGCTGCTGAAAGATAAATGCCGAGCGTGCGCGAGAGAATAAGCAAGAGTAACGCGACCGCGGCCAGCACCCAGCGTCGCCAATGACGTCGCCTGGGCCCGCCAACGTCGATGACTTCGTTATCCGCCAACCTAAAGCGTTCGCTCATGTGCGGCTAGCATACGCCCTATTCGTGGTCCACTCAACATTGAGAAATGTGAATTTTCGAAAGTATCCTGATTTCAGTTTTCTCTGTGCAACCTTTGTGACCTCTGTGTCTCTGTGGTGAATCTTTATAAGCAATTGCTCACCACCGAGACACAGAGAGCACAGCGGACGCATAGAGACCAATTCAAACCGGGACACCACCGAATTTGCGTCTTGGTTTCTCAGTGGAATAGCCGCGTGTATAATACGCAAGGTTTTAGCGCGCTCCGCAGGTTCCACACTTACTTTTTGTAGCCTCAACCCAAAAGGTGGGAGAGATTTTGCAGTTGTAAGGGAAGAAGATTGATGCTCGCGGCTGGATTGATACTCCAAAATCGCTATCGCGTAGTTAAGCAACTCGGCCAGGGTGGCATGGGCGCTGTTTACGAGGCAGTTGACGAACGTCTCGACACGACCATCGCGCTGAAGGAAACGCTGTTTTCCGATGAGCGCTTGAGACGCCAGTTTGAGCGCGAAGCGCGCTTGCTGGCCCGCATGCACCATCCGGCTCTGCCACGCGTGAGCGATCACTTTGGGGAGGGCGATGGCCAGTTTTTGGTAATGCAATACATTGCCGGCGACGATCTGGCGCAGATGATGGCGCACAAACATGGGCCATTTCCTCCGGATCAAGTGCTCACCTGGGGCGATCAGTTGCTTGACGCGCTTGATTACCTGCACACGCAAGACCCGCAGATAATTCATCGCGATATTAAGCCGCAAAATTTGAAGTTGACGGCGCGCGGCCAGATTATCCTGCTTGACTTTGGGCTGGCCAAAGGTCAGGCAGGCGAAATATCACGCGCCCCTACGACCGCAAGTATTTTTGGTTACACGCCAAACTATGCGCCCCTGGAACAGATTCAAGGTCTGGGCACTGATCCAAGAAGCGACATCTACGCGCTGGCTGCCACTCTCTATCATTTGATGACCGCGGTGAAACCACCGGATGCGTTGTCGCGAGCAGCGGCGATTGTGAATGGTCAGAACGATCCGCTCCAGCCGGCGAATGAAATCAACAGCAGTGTTGGCCCGGAAGTAGCCCGCGTTTTGGCGCGAGCGATGAGTCAGAATCGAGAACAGCGTTTTGCAACCGCGGCCGAGATGCGTACGGCTTTGAAGAGCAGCACGGAAGTGGCGACGCTCACCGGTAAAGCTGAAGCTGCGACGCTTATTTTTAATGAACCGTCCGCGACGGTTTTGGACAGGGCAGCGGGCACTGTAAAGGCTTCGGCAGTCGAGACAGGCGAAACAACTGTAGTGCGCCGGCCGTCGCCGCGCAGAGGCATTGCTCCGTGGGCCATCGGTGTTGCTGCGGTTGTGTTAGTTGGCATTGTTTTCGGCGCCTTCTATGCCTATCAACGTAAGAATGCCGCTAACTCCGCAGTGCCAGGCAGCGCGACTGATCAGAATCAACCTGTACCTTCGCCGGCATCCGCGTCGGGTAGCCCCGTGTCAGCGCCGGCTACAGGATCTGTGATTGAAGAAAAGAAAGCCGATAGCGCAGTCCAACATGTGACTAAAGACGCGCCAGTAAAGAATGCTGCAAAGCCTGCGCGCGCCAGCGAAAAGATTGCCGAAAAACCAAAGCCGCAAGGCAGCCCAATGATTGTGCCGCCGGGAACAGGAGAAGCTTATCGTCCGAATCTTCCCGCCGAGCCACGACTCCCTGAAACCTATGAAGGTGGAGCGCCCATTGGTGGCAGACAGCCACGACGCATCGGCGGCGTAACCATGAGAAGACGGGCGGATGGCGCGCAGGTGCTTGTTACTCCCGATGGCACGCGCATCGTAACGCTGCCGGACGGCACTCAACGAGTGTTTCGGCCCGGACAAAAGATCAATCGCAGGAGGATGAATCCCTGAAATTATTCGCCGACGGCTACATAACAATTGAATTTGTTTTCGCTCCAGAGGAGCGAGATGTTTTATAGCTGTGAGCGCACGCCCGAAGATCGGTTCCTCGCTCCGTTAGGAGCGAAAGCCGGCAGCACCTTCGCCGAGGCAGGCAGAAGCGATTGCGCTCCTACGGAGCTTCGGAGTAAAGAAAGGACCGGCAAACTATAAACATCTCGCCCCTCCGGGGCGAAGCGGCAAAGAAGTTCTGTTGCCCTTTCAAGTTGAATTCCCGTCTCCCAATTTCTTAAACACCAGATTCAGTCCGCGCGCGACGAGGTGCGTATGAAAACATTCGTGACGAAATTTCTGATCGGCTGCGTGTTGATCGTTGGTTTGGTAAGCGTTCGTGCGCACGGCGCAGCGGCGAACAGCGACGCTCAACCAGCGACGCCGTCAGTTATCAGAATCGCACCGGTGGCGCCAATCTTTGATAATCAAACCAGGTTGGCAGAGTTGGCTGCGCGGCGCGCGCGTGTTGCCGAGGCGGTTGGCCCGAAGGGAATTCTCATCCTGTTCAGCACAGAGCCGCGCGTTTACACAAACGATGTGGATTATGAGTACCGGCAAGAGAACAACCTCTATTACCTCACCAGCCTGAAACAGAACAATGCGACGCTGGTTATGCTGCCGGGCAATACACAACTGCCGGAGGTTCTTTTCATGCCGCGCCGCAATCCGGCGGCTGAAACGTGGACCGGGCACATGTATTCCGCTGAGGAAGCCAGCCAGTTGTCGGGAATTAGAGAGGTATGGGAAGCGAGCGAGTTCGAACCTTTTCTGCGCGCCTTGCGCAATCGCCAACCTTATCGGCCAAAGCCGGAACATATCCTGCTGTCTTCGATCGCGTCTGCTGAAACTCCCTCAATGTCAGGTTTTGAGAAATTGTTTGCGGCGGCGGCGAAGAATGACGGCGAACTCTATCTACTCGTTCCCGGTGAAGGTGAAAGTCGCGAGTACAAACGCGAACAACGCTTTGCATCAGACTGGGCCAAGTCGGCGTCCGGATTCAGTATCAAAAACATCACGCCGGTATTTGCCAGCATGCGTCTGAAAAAGTCGTCGATGGAAATCGCTTTCATGCAGCACGCGATGGATATCACCACCGAGGCGCACGAACGCGCCTGGCTTGCCGCGGCTACGGCAAAATGGGAATACGAGGTTGACGCGCTAGTCACCTACACCTTCAAACTTCGCAACGCCGATCACTGGGGCTATCCCTCGATCGTCGGCTGTGGCCCAAACGCGACCACGTTGCACTACGAAGAATCACAGGGAGCGGTAACGCCCGGCAATTTGATACTGATGGATGTTGGCGCTGAATACGAGCATTACTCAGCCGACGTCACCCGGACTTTTCCAGTCAATGGAAGGTTCTCAACTGCGCAGGCCGAGGTTTACCAGATTGTTTATGACGCGCAGGAAGCCGGCGCCAAAGCGGCCCGACCGGGGATGTTAATTTCGGACGTGCATCGCGCAGCCACCGAGGTTATCAAGAACGGTTTATTAAAACTGGG
>DASQPM010000082.1:0-4757 GCA_035643935.1 Pyrinomonadaceae bacterium
GACTGGAAATCCCCAAGCGCCTGCGCGTCCTTGAGAATACTAAACGTGTATGGTTCTCCGGGAATCGGGAAATCAACTTTATCAGGCGCGGTAATTTGAATGAAGACTCCCGAGTCAGGCCCACCTTTGTGTAATTGTCCCGTTGAATGCAGAAACCGTGGTCCATAACCCATCGTCGTCGCCGCCTTAGTTGCATCGCGAATACTCGCGCGAATTCCTTGTAAGGCCGTCTCCGTTTCCGGCGTCTCTTCAAGGTAAGCCAGCAGCGCAACATAGTCGCCGGGCTTTATTTTTGCGCAGTGTGCTCGCAAAGCTTCTTGTATAGATAAGGTAGACGAAGACGCTCTAGTTTCACCGCCTGCGTAGATCGTGAGTTGGCCATCGCTTGCGGATGCGGCTTGCGCCGGCAGTTTTCCTTCGCTCTTAAATTTTTCCAGCAAAGCTTTGGTTGCGTCTTTCGACTCCTGCACATTCGGTTGGTCAAAGGGATTAATCCCCAGACGCCAGCCGGCAAACGCAGTCGCCATTTCCCAAATGAAAAACTCGGCGCCCAAATCGTAAACGTCGTTGAGTTCACGATAGACCACGGGATGGCCCGCCGCTTCGAGTGCTTTCAATTGCGAATTCTCAGGGGCGCCCCGCACGCCTATTGAAACGAAGAGTCGATCGTCGCCATAACTTTCCGGCGCAGCGAGCGGCTCGCCCGCGATCGGAATTATTCCCTTTCCTTCCTTGCCAGTGCTTTCCGCGATCAACTGTTCAATCCACAGACCCAGGCTCGCGAGCTTTTCGTCAGTAACAATGGTTAGTTTGTCGCGACCTGCAACTGCGCATTCGGCCATCGTCGCTCCCAACAACGCCCCCGGATTTTCATCTATCGGCACGGTCGCGGCGCACGATTCGGATGCGGCGACAGCGCGTTTCAACAATTCAGCAACGTCCAATCCCATTAAAGCGGCGGGTGCCATTCCGAAATAAGAAAGCGCCGAATAGCGCCCGCCAATGTCCGGCTGATTGAGAAAGATTTTTCGGAAGTGGTCCGCTTGCGCCGCTTTCACCATCTGGGTGCCCGGATCAGTTATCGCGACAAAAGAGTCACCGGCGTGGGCGCCGGTTTGGGCCAGGCGGTCGTACCAGAATTTGTGAAAGACAATTGGCTCGGTGGTGGTTCCTGACTTCGAGGCGACAATGAACAGGCAATGCTGCACATCGATCTGCTTTGCAAAATTATTAATCGCGTCCGGATCGGTTGAATCCAGCACCAGCAGCTCAGGAAAATCATCCTGCCGTCCAAAAGTTTGCCGCAACACTTCGGGACATAAAGAAGATCCGCCCATGCCGCAGACCATGACGTGGCGAAACTGCTGCGAAGCGCGGACCGCGTCCGCAAAGGTCTTCAGCTCTTCAGCGCCCGCGAGCATTTGGCGCGGAACAGTCAACCAGCCCAGCGCGTTGTTGATGATCTTTTGTTGCGCCGGTTCGCTTTTCCAAAGCGACGCGTCTTTGTTCCAGATACGCTCGATTACATCTGTTTCTTCGGCGTCGGCGAGCGCGTCGCGCATTGCGTCACGTAATTCGAGCGGCAGCGCCGCAGTTTGTCTGCTCGATCCATTGCCGCCAGGCTCCTCCCTGGCTTTGCTTCCGGCGTCATTCATAATCAGTCCTCTTGGAACAATCGCGAAGAGAATAGTAAGTGCATCAAGCGTCGCTTAAACATGTAATGGTAATCACAGAATCATTTGTCTTACCGTTTTTCCTCCCCTTCCCGCTGGGAAGGGGAACGAGGGGAAGGGTTTTAGCCGCACTAGGCCCTCTCCCCTTCCCTCTCCCAACGGGAGAGGGAGATCGTTCAAAAGATGTAAGACCTATGAATTTTCGTGAACGGAAATAGTCTAGCACGTAGGAGAGACTTTCCACTCTGTCACTTTTCTGCGTGGAGGGCAGACATTATTGGCTGTCTCTTTTTCTAAGATTATTGCCATATAAGCGAAGTCAGCAGTGTTTACACTAATGGTCAGCTTCTCTAACGGGAGTAACATAGAAAATGAATCAGAAGTGAGAATCTCAAAATCAATTATGATCGTTGGATTGCTCTTGCTGATCGGCGGGACACAAATCGCGGGGCAAAACAAAAGCCAGCCGGCAGCCCAGGAAATCGCCGGTCGGAGGGCAGATGCCAGCCAGAGGCGGCTGATCGCTCGCCTTGAAGAACTAATCCCCCGATTAATGAGCGAAGGGGATGTGCCGGGACTTTCGATTGTTCTCATTCATAACGGAAAAGTTTCCTGGCACAGAGGCTTCGGCGTAAAAAACGTCGAGACGAAGGCCCCCATCGACGATGCCACAATCTTTGAGACCGCTTCCCTCACAAAACCAGTGTTTGCTTACGGCGTCTTAAAGTTAGTGGACGGCGGTAAGCTGGATCTTGATACGCCGTTAGCGAGGTACCTGCCCGGAATTTATGTAGAAGGTGACGCTCGCGCAAATCTCATTACGGCGCGCATGGTTCTCAGCCACACAACGGGCTTACAGAATGAACTCCATCCCGGCGAACTACTCCAGATTCACTTTAATCCAGGCGAAAGGTTCAGCTATTCGGGCGAAGGTTTCTTATACCTTCAGAGAGTAGTTGAGCACATAACTGGAGAGCGGCTCGATGTGTACATGAAGAGAATGGTTTTTGATCCATTAGGCCTGAGAAGCGCTAGCTATGTATGGCAGGACAGGTACGAAACTCTCATGGCAAATGGACACAATGCTGCAAGCGTGGTCGCTGAGCGAATCAAGCCAACTGAAGTAAAGCTCGCCTGGCTGCACATGAATCCATTGGATTACAGCAAGTTCGTGATCGCGATTATGAATGGCATCGGATTAAGAAAGACAACTGCGACGCTCATGCTGACGCCACAGGTACACATCGACGAGAGCTGTGTTTTCTGTTTAAGTCCCGGAACTGGTCGCGTTTCTTCGTCTCTAAGCTGGGGACTCGGTTGGGGGCTCGAACGGATTGAAGGAAGAGATGCCTTCTGGCATTGGGGCGAGAATCGAGGTGAATTTCAAACGTTTGTCGTCGCTTATCCTAGACAGAAAGTGGGCGTCGTCATCTTCACCAACAGTGGCAACGGCTTCTCCATTATTCCCAAGATTGTCTCTCAAGCGATCGGTGGCAAACATCCCGAATTTGCCTGGATGGGCTACGAGCCGTTCGACTCTCCTAAATTCCTGGCGCGTCGCGCTGAGATCCTTCCTGCAAAGACTTTGTATGAGGCCATACTACTCCGCGGCAGGGCTGCTCTGGAGGAATATCGCGAGGGCAGAAAGACTCGTTCAGGGTCAGAAGTTTTGAATGAAGACCAGATGAATAAGATAGGTTATTGGCTGCTGAAGAAGAGAGTTAACGAAGCCATCGAAATCTTTAAGATGAATGTCGCAGATTATCCGAACTCAGCGAACGCTTACGACAGTCTCGGGGAAGCCTATTTGGTTGCGGGCAATAAGCCTGAAGCCATCAAGAACTACCAACGGTCGCTGGCACTCAATCCAGGTAATGATAATGCCCGGCAGATGATTCAAAACCTCGAGCGTCATTAGGTTGTAGACCGACACGCCAAGGATCCAGATCCTACGTTTTCTTGCTTTGTTAGGAAGGTAACGGTATGGACGACACCCGATCTCACTACTCACGGTTAGAGTGGTTGATTGTTGGAAGCTGTGCGGTGTTTATTTTCATTCTGGCCCTGTCTGCCGTGTACGATCGTTCTATCCGAGTGCTGCACGCCTTCCAGGCACTCATCTATGTTGCAGTCGTGATCCTGGTGCTGAGGCGAAGTGTCTGGGGTTATGGCGCTGGTTGTATTATCGCCGCGTTTTGGAATTGGACCAACATCGTTCATACGACCTTCGTCGCCAACGGCTTGCATGAATTGGCCCACGCGCTTCAAACCGGCCGCGTGAGCAGACCCGATCAACTGATCGCTGTCGTTGCCGCCACCGCGCACTTCACCCTGATTGGTTCCTGTCTCGTCGGTTATTTCCGGATCAAGCCGAGAGGTCCATGGGAACCCGTGAAGTTTTTTGCGGGAGGTCTCATCGCTGTCGGCTATTTCGCGGGGATCGTAATCGTGTTCGGTCCTCAGTACATACCATTATTGAGGCGCGTCTTTAGAATCTGACAGTCTGGTCGATTGTATCGCGACCGTCGCCGCAAGCTCGTCGCCGCGGCCCAACAATTTGTTGGACCGGAGCGCGGGGAGTGTGTTTCGCAACTTGATTGATTGAATCGAAGGTTGAATGTAATCGCCGCGCCTGGCTAACTCCACGTTAGGCGCTATCCGCTCTATGAAAACCTTCGATAGCTCGTATCGCCAGCAAAAGCGTTGACACGCTTGGCGAAGTTTGATATTCACTGCGCGCTCGAAACGGTTTGAGGCTCACGATTCTCAAACAATCCTCAGTCCCGAACCAAAAATCCACTCAGCTTTAAACGGAGGAAGGAACCGATGATAAGTAAGCTCACCCTAATCGTCGCTATTGCTGTTTTGTCGTTCTTCACAGTCTCCTGCAAGCGTCAGTCGACAGCCAGAACAGGACTCCCGCCGAATACCATCAAAGAGTTTAAATTCCAAGGCGGCACCTTCAAGGATGGCAAGATTAATGTCGCTCCCGGCATTAAGGTCGAGTCGGGGCAGGCTAAGAATACCGTTACGCTGATGCGTCCAAATGGCATGCCGATCAAGGTCAGCTGCTTCTGCGTAATC
>DASQPM010000083.1:0-2054 GCA_035643935.1 Pyrinomonadaceae bacterium
TGGCGGTCAACCCAAGGAGACGGCATGGCTAAAGGCGAACAAAAAGGCAATCGAGAGTCCAAGAAACCAAAGAAAGAAAAGGTCAAAACAATCGCTGCAGCGCCGAGTCAAAAGGGCGCTACAGCGGGTTGGCAGCCGACGCTCGGATCGGGCAAGAAGAAATAGAAACAAACGGGTCGCTTCGGCGGGCCGTTTATTTGGCGTATACAGTTGTCCGATGTTGCTCACAAAATCGTCTTGAACGATTGTGTGCCACAGGCCTCCGTCTAGAAGCATGGTCCTTGAAGAGCCACCGGGCGTAACACCGCTCGCCGCTCGTCATCCACATGTTTACCCCTGTCGGCTGTACCGGCAGGGGTTTGTTATTTGGGGTGGCAACTCACAGAAAATCCCGCAGCCGGGCGATTTCAAGGATATGTTTTGCGGACAAGACAGCGCTAACTAATTCTGCTTGTGGAGCAGTGTGTATCTCATACAGGTGATGCTGACCTACAGGCATCGTCATGAACCTTCGAATGCATTCGTCAAAATGACCATCCATTATCAAATAGGGACGTGCGCCGAGGGAGGCGCTTACTCGTTCATTGTTGATTGACGGCCACTTTCTGAGAGTTGCGGAAGCATCGAAATTGATCTGGATTTCCTTATTGGGCATGTTTAGCGCTTCGCCTTCTTTTTCCTCGCAATCTTCTTACGAGGTTTCTTTGCCGCTTTAGAGCTTACATTCGCTCGCAAAGGAAGGGGGCTCTTCTTCAACACGACGGTTTTTTTTGGGCTTCGGCTTTGCGAACATCTCAATGTCCCTGGCGTTTAATAGAGCGCGTGCGGTGATCATCAGTTCAGTTAAGCGCAAAGCGTTCGGATGTCGTAGTACGTAAAGTACCTGATCTGCTCAAAAATGCGCAGCGGCATGCAACACCTGTCAGCTCCGCTGTCGCTTCTTCTAGAAAACGCACTGCAAAACTCGAAGCGGTCACACCGCTTTATAATGACGCTGCCGCGTCAGCAGGCGTAGGGTGCGGGCAACAAAGTCCAGGGAGATGCCCATGAACGACCCCATAGGCTGTCGTGATATGGAATTATTGTGTCGCCAACGGGCGACGCTCAATGCTCAACACAGTTGGAAGTGGCTCGGCGAAGCGGAACGTTGGAAAGACCTTGCGCACCGCGAAACTGCGTCCCGCTTTCACGCGGAGCATCCGGGTCCAATGGCTATGGGTCCGAATACGATGGAAGGTGACCGTCGCACGATACGGCGGGCCTCTCAAGTTGAAGGCAGGAATTCGCCGCTAGAATGACGGCTCTCTATATCTTCCACAACCAATACTGGCGAAAAACAAGCCCGCGAAATAGCGGGGCAGGGATTAGTAGTCCTCGGCTAACATCAACGTTCCGACACGCGTCGTTTTATCGGGATCAGCTGGATCTTCGGAACCGGCATCCATGTCCGTGTTGTAGTAATCGCACTTCCAAAAGAACGTGCGGTTGCAATGCTCAAAGCTTAAAAAGTCGTGCTCGCCGTGAGGGTCGTTCTCCGGAGTGAAGTCATTAAACTCTGCGACTTTCGCAAGTGCGGATGCCCTAACCATTTCCGGCAACGCGGCGACGCTCGCCGACATCACCATCTTGCCGCCGGCAAACGTCTTGCGAAAAGCTTCGTTCAATTCTCGGATGCATGCAGCCGAGTTTTCATTCATGCGCGTGCTCCTATACTTGGAACGTCCGCACCTAATTGTACCGCGCAAAACAAAACCCCCATCCTGAGATGGGGGTGATGAGAGTCGTACGCGTTGCGCTGATGCTGAGCGTACAAATTCAAAAGAGCTGTTATCGACTACGAGACTGCCGGCGTTCGCCGTCCTGGCGGCCGTTGGTTTGGTGCGGCACGGGATGGAATCTCTTTTTGCCTTTGACATCGCGGACTAGCCTGCGCGAGCCTGTCTTTTGAGGCGCTTCAATGGCTGATGTCTCCGAATTTTCGATAGTCACGTACCAGCGCAAACCAGGGTGCTGGCGAGCGGCCTTTATTCGAAAGCGCAGCGCGCGAACGGTCG
>DASQPM010000084.1:0-5919 GCA_035643935.1 Pyrinomonadaceae bacterium
TTTCGGCAACGGAAAATAGTAGGCATCACCAGGCAGTAGGCAGTAAGCAGAAACACTTTCCTGCTTTCTGCCTACTGCTTTTTGCCCTTCTGTCTTCTATCTTTCCCCCGCCGTTACACTAAATCCTCAGCATCTCCACGCATTCGGCACATTCGAGCGCAATAGTTCTAGATCTCCCAAATTTAGACTTGGTAATAACTATCCGCATGTTGCGGCGAGTTTGATGGCATGGAGGTAAAAATGAGTTCAATTGGTTCTTATAAAGCAAGACAATTTGATTTGAGTGGCCTGAAAGGGATTTCCGACAAAACATTGGAGATGCACTTCAAGCTTTATGAAGGCTACGTCAAAGAAACAAACAAACTGACCGAAAAGATTTCAGAGTTCATCAGTGATGGCAACGTGGACCAGGAAGAGATGCCTGCTTACTCTGAATTAACCCGGCGGCTTGGCTTCGAGTACAACGGGATGGTGCTGCACGAATATTACTTCGATAATTTGAAGAAGGGCGGCGGCACAGGCGACCCGGCTGCGAACACGCAATTTGCGAAGGCTGCCGCGTCGACGTTCGGCAGTTATGAAATTTGGAAAGCCGACTTTGTTGGTATCGGCAAAATGCGCGGTGTCGGTTGGGCCATTTGTAATCAAAACCCGGCGAATGGCAGGCTGTCCAATCACTGGATAACGCTTCACGAAACCGGCAACATCGCCGGCTTTAATCCCATCCTGGTAATGGATGTTTGGGAGCATGCGTACCTGCTCGACTATAAACCGGCCGAGCGTCCGAAATACATCGAAGCATTTTTCTCAAACATCGACTGGTCGACGACTGAGCAACGTCTGCAAAAACAGACTGGCGCGCGCAGCGCTCGAGCTTAGGGTGCAAAGCGACTGAGTTAACAATTGATCGTACAGTAGATCGCATAAGGGCGGGCGTTGGCCCGCCCTCTATCCTTGGGATCGTCATTGGCTTACATCCACTCACGGAGTACACTTACCGAATTACAATCTCGTTCATCCTTGAATTTCGCTGGAGGAAATCATGAATCGGCATCGAAACGTTTTGTCAGTCTCCCTGGCTTTGCCAGCCTTCGCCTTATTTTTCGCATCATGCGCAACTGCGCCTGACAACAAAAGCACAACCGCCACCACTACGGTGACGCCACCGGCGACGCAAACGCTCACGCTGGTGCCGCGCCCGCAAAAAATTGTCGATCTGATGAAGGGCCGCGGCGAACAGGATGAGGCGAAGCCGGCGTTAAAGATCGTCTCGCCCGCAAAAGGAGCCGTTATCAACGGTTCAACTGTGGATGTCAAACTAGATCTCAGCGGCGATCTGAAAGGCTATATGCCGCACAAAGATCCAGCCACCGGCAAGGGCAATCACATTCACGTTATTCTCGACAATCAACCTTACGAAGCTTATTACGAACTGAACGAGCCGTTTGAGTTGCGCAACGTTATTGCGGGCAAACACACGTTGCGCGTGTTTCCGTCCAGACCCTGGCACGAGAGCTACAAAAACGAGGGCGCTTTTCAGATGGTGGAGTTCACTGTGAAAGGCGGCGGCGACGCGGCCAAGCCGACCACAACGAACACAGGGCAGACCATGGCAAACAACAATTCTTCTGCTGCGCCCAAACCAACACGCGAAGGCAAGGAGATGGCTTCGAGCAGTGCGGGCGCGCTTGATCCTGCCAAGCCCTTGCTGACTTACAGCCGGCCAAAAGGTGAGTACAAGGCTGAGGACGCCAATCCGATCATGATCGATTTCTGGTTGACTGGCGCCAAACTGAAGGGTGACGGCGGCGACTACCGAGTTCGTTACATTGTTGACGACGATGATGCGAAATACATCGACAAGTGGGAACCGATTTGGTTATCAGGTTGGATCAACGGCAAACATTCGGTGCGTCTTGAGTTAATCGATAAAGATGGCAAACCAGTTGACAACGGTGGCTACAACACAACGACTCGCGAGATCACGGTTACGAAGTAGTAGTTTAGAGTACAAGCTTTAGCTTGCTGCTTCCGCAACCGTTCAACCTAAAGGTTGGACTCTGAACTGCTTGATGCGGAGCAAAACAAAGTGCGACGACGCAAAATTGACGGTTGTCCTATTGCCGGCGCGCTGCAGATGATCGGCGACAAGTGGACGCTGCTGGTGGCGAGAGATCTCGCCGCCGGTCCCAAGCGCACCATGGAACTTCACACCGGCTTGTTCCCTATCAGCAGCCGCACGCTCGTCGCCCGCCTCAGGGACATGGAAAAGGACAAGCTGGTTGAGCGCATCGATTTTGGCGGCAATCCACCACACATTGAATACAGATTGACTGAACGCGGGCAGGTATTGTTGCCTTTAGTCGATGCGCTAAGAAAAGTGGGTCAATCGCTCGATTGCAATGATTGTGAAGAACGGAAAGAGCAGTTGGGATTTTACTGTGAAGCCTGTCCGAATAATTTTGAGACACGCGAAGCAGATCGGTTTGAAGTGGAACAGCCATTTTCACGCCCCGCGCCGCGCCAGCGCCGTCAGAAAGACGACTCGATCGTGCTGCTGTAGTTCTTTATTCTTCCTGCGCGAGTACTTCTTCCGGCTGGTTTGGAATCATCGAACCATCAGGCTCGATGATGGCGCGATGATCCGGGGTGATGTGCTCACCTTCCATCGTTACTTCTTCGCCAGTCGGCATGGCCACCGGCAGATGGTCCAGGAATCTTTCCGCATCCAGCGCCGCCATGCAGCCCGTACCCGCGGCCGTCACAGCTTGACGGTAAATTGAATCTTGCACGTCGCCGCAGGCAAACACTCCCGCAATATTTGTGGCCGTGGAATGGCCAGACGTCTTGAGGTAGCCTACTTCGTTTATATCCAACTGGTGGCGGAAGAGATCAGTGTTGGGCTTATGTCCGATGGCCACAAAAAAACCGGCGCAGGGAAGCGTGCGTTCTTCGTTGGTTTTTAGGTTCCGCAAGCGCACGCCGGTTACGCCAACATCATTCTGGCCGAGAATCTCTTCTACGGCTGTGTCCCAGATGAATTCGATCTTCTGATTGTGAAAAGCCTTGTCCTGCATAATCTTGGACGCGCGCAATTTGTTGCGGCGATGGACCACATAAACTTTGGCTGCATAGCGCGTCAGAAAAGTTGCTTCTTCCATCGCGGTGTCGCCACCACCCACCACCACCAGCGTCTTATTGCGAAATGCGGGCAATGGACCATCGCAGGTGGCGCAAGCTGAGACGCCGTGTCCACCGAACCCATCCGGCACTTTAGCTTCACCAGGAATTCCCAACCATTTAGCGGAAGCCCCAGTAGCAATAATCAACGTCTGCGCATTAATAATGTAGTTCTCAGTGCGCAGTATGAATGGCCGTTCGCTTAGATCGACTTCCGTGATCCACTCCTCAAGAAAGTCAGTGCCGAAGCGTTCCGCCTGCTTGCGAAACTCGACCATCAAATCGGGCCCCTGAATGCCTTCAGAAAAGCCAGGGTAGTTTTCCACGTCAGTGGTGATCATCAATTGGCCCCCGGGCGCCGTCTGTTTGTGCGCATCAACGGGTGCGTCAATCAACAATGGCTTTAGATTGGCGCGCGCCGAATAAATTGCCGCCGTTAACCCGGCTGGTCCGGAACCAATAATTACCACTTCTTTGTCGAGTGTTTGTATGGCCATCTATGCCTCGTCAACTGTCTTATGTGAAGCGAAAAATCTGGACTAAATGCCCGAAAGTATAGCCTTTTCAGTTAGTCGTATAGTATAACTAGCCATACTGGAGTAGTCGAACGCGAGCCGAGCCTGCGTGGCGCAGGCAAACGCACGCTTGGGACAAACGATTGAAATCTGGCATCGCACCGGAAACAATTAAGACAATCGGCGTCATAGGCGCCGGCACTATGGGCCACGGAATCGCCCAGGTAGCCGCTGCCGCTGGATATCAGGCAGTGCTGCACGATGTCGATCGCGATTTGTTGGCGCGCGGTGTGCAGGCGATCGAGCGCAACCTTGTCAAAGGAATTCAGCTTGCGAAACTCACTGAGGCCGATCGCGATTCGACTCTGCAACACATTCACGGCACTACCGATCTCGCAGAAATTGCCAAAGCGGACTTAGTGATTGAAGCCGCGCCGGAAAAGCTGGTACTCAAACAGCATTTGTTGCGCGACGTGGAAAAGTTGGCGAGCCAGCCTTTTATTTTCGCCAGCAACACGTCTTCGTTGTCGATAACTGAGCTGGCAAAAGCCTCAGATCTGCCCGGTCGTGTGGTGGGCATGCATTTTTTTAACCCGGTTCACATCATGCGGCTGATTGAAATAGTCGTTGGTAAAGCGACGAGTGATGATACAGTTGAGGCCGTTCGACAGGTGGCGCAGCGGCTGCGGAAAGAGCCGATAGTTGTTCAGGATATGCCCGGCTTTGCCTCCAGTCGCCTGGGAGTGGCGCTTGGGCTGGAAGCGATGCGTATGGTTGAGCAGGGCGTAGCGAGCGCGAAAGACATCGATACCGCCATGGAACTCGGCTACAACCATCCCATGGGACCACTGAAACTTACCGACCATGTTGGTCTGGACATTCGCTTGAATATTGCCGAGTATCTTTACCGCGAGCTTGGTTCAGAAACTTTTCGGCCGCCGGAGCTTTTGCGCCGCATGGTGCGAGAAGGCAAACTGGGAAAGAAGACAGGCGCAGGTTTTTATGATTGGAGCGCGCCCGCCGAAGATCGGCGCACGGCGCATTCTCGTTGAGAGCGTAAGCCAACTGTGTTGCCCACTATGAGCACTCCTTACAACAACGAAGAGCGACGCTTTGCTTTGCGCATGGCGCTTCGCTTGCCGATCGTAGTGTCAGGTCGCGCCGAAGACGGCTCGGCCTGGAGCGAACCAACCGAAACCGACGACATCTCTACTTCCGGCGCGCTCTTTCATCTCAATCAGAAAGTCAGCCGTGGCGAACGATTGTACCTGCGCGCGCATCGTCCCGATGGTGCGCCGATTGAAGTAACTGCCGTTGTGATTCGCATGGCGCCGGCGATCTATGGTACCGCACGCGTTGGTGTGCAAATTGCCGAGTCTATGGAAAACTGGCTGCGCCTGTTCGTTTCCTGGGTCGCCGATGAACAACCTGCAGAGCCGGATTCAGATACGCCAGCTTCCTCAGAATAAACATTCCAATTTCTTGCGTAAGTCCGATCCTTTGCGTGACTCTGCGTCTTCTTTGCGAACTTTGCGGGTTTCCCCATGACGGTTAACCGCAAAGAACAGCAAAGTAAACAGCGACATCACTCGCGTTGACGGATCGCTCTGCAAGCCTTACGATCTTGTCGCAAATCCCAACCTACATGCGGAGATCAATCTAATGTCGCAAGCAAAGCCCGGAGGCTATGAAACCCTTCTCGTCGAGCGTCGCGAACGCGTCGCAATCATTACTATTAATCGTCCCGACAAGCGCAACGCGCTGAACATCAAGACGCGTGAAGAAGGCGCGGCGCTGCTTGAAGAGTTGCGTGATGACACGTCTGTTGCCGTGGTGGTCTTTACAGGTGCGGGCGATAAAGCCTTCATCGCGGGCGCGGATATCGGCGAGTTTGCCGGACGCACGGCGATGATGCAACGCGATGTTATGACCGCGCGTTCGTTGTTTACAGCGATCGATACTTTTCCTAAACCGGTCATTGCCATGATCAATGGCTACTGTTTGGGCGGCGGCTGTGAGCTGGCGCTCGCCTGCGATATTCGCATCGCGAGCGAGACTGCATCGTTTGGTCAACCCGAGATCAATTTGGGAATCATTCCCGGCGGGGGTGGCACTCAGCGGCTGACGCGCCTGGTTGGCGAAGGAAAAGCGATGGAGCTGATTTTGTCCGGCGAGATCATCGACGCAAAAACCGCACACGCAATCGGCTTGGTCAATCACGTCT